>NZ_JBFSUD010000001.1:45846-163607 GCF_041467175.1 Vibrio sp. 10N.247.310.24 | reverse complement strand
GAGACACAATTACTCTTTATCGCCCAAACTGGTTAAATTTTAACAGTGACAACTATCCTGCCAGAGGGGGATTATAAAGCCTGCCTAAACGTCATTGCTCCTGAAGAAATTCAACTATATGTATTTGTCATCGGGTTACTTGCGTCTACCCACAACATTCGTGGTGATTATCAATCAGCGTATGCTTGTTACTCAGAAACACTAGAAAACTTACACCTAGTTGATGACAATTTTAAGTCACTTATATTCTGTAATCTAAGTGACTTGCACTTAAGCTTAGAAAAATACGAACAAGCGAAGCAATATGCTCGTAAAGCCATTATTTCATCTCAAAATGCGAATCGCCTGTTAGATTGTGCTGTCAGCCATTTAAACCTAGCCTATAGCTGTGCACATACAAATGAGTTTGAGCAAGCGGTTAGCGCCATTATGGAAGCGAAAAGAATAGGCACCTCGCTTTCTAGTCACAGGACGATAGCTCTTTGTCATAGTTACCTAGGGCAAACCATGCTCTTGTGGGGAGGCTTCGATGATAGTGATGTATTAGATGCATTTTATCAGGCAGAAGAGCACTTCAAAAAATCGAGAGATGAGCATAATCGAAAAGAAAATTTGGTTTACTGGTTTCAATTCTTAGAAGGCATTGGAGAGCGAGAACAAGCAAAAGTAGGGTGCGCTTTTCTCGAACAGAATTTTGATCTAAAGAGTAGTTACCGTTCTTATGCTATCTATGCCCAAACTAAGGCGAAGCTCTTTCGAGATGAAGAGGATTGGTCTGGTTTAGCGGCACTTCAAACTCAGCATGTGGATCTTTTAGAAAAACACATGAGAAGTTATGAGCGCGAACAGAGCGAACGTATTCTAGAAGGGGTAGGTACCATTCAGAGTAAGAAGAAAAATGACGTTCTGACTCAAATGCAAAAATATATGGGTGCGCTCACTGATATTGGTCAATTCATAGCAACCGCTGCAGATTTAGAAAGCGTACTGCCTGAGATACTCCATAAGATAAATATGATTCTACCAACATCTGAGTTTGGGATTGCTATGTATGACGATAAATTAGACATACTCGACTACCGCTATTTTGTTGATACTCAAGGATTAATACCGAACCTAAAAGTAGTTTGCCAAGAGAACCAAACCATTGGTACGTATGTGATTCGCAAGCGAGCTACCGTTCATTTTAATAGCGCGACAGATGCGGCTCTAGAACCCTATATCGGTAAAACCACACAAGACGATAATTTCGTTACGTTTCGTGGCGAGCTTGATACTAACTCAATGATTCTAACGCCAATCATTCTTAATGAAAAATTAATCGGCTTTCTGTCAGTTCAGCATCATCTACCAAACCAATATCAGGAACACCACTGTCAGCTTATAGAACATTTAGCTAGCTTTATTGCCGTGTCGCTAGAAAATCAAAAGCAACGACAGCGTTTAGAAAGTGCGAATCAAACACTCGAAATCTTGAGTACTACTGACCCACTAACAGGTCTAGCTAATAGATATCAATTAGATAACATCACGCCAGTCTTAATACATAACGCTTACTACCAAAAACAATCTCTAGCGGTCCTTATGATCGATGTTGACGAGTATAAAGCTTATAACGATTTTCATGGGCATTTAGAGGGCGACGAAGCGCTTCGTATTATCAGTCGCTTACTTAAAAAAACATTCACAACCAAGAATGACTACCTTTTCAGATATGGCGGTGATGAGTTCATGGTGATTTGCTTCGGACAGAGTAGTAGTGATATTGAAAATAAGGTTGTCACTCTGCGAAAGATGTTAAATGAAGTCAAATTAGCAAACCCTAAAGCTCTCTATGCGGAACAATTAACACTCTCTATTGGTGGGGTTAACGTCGACTTAGCCAGTGACAATGTGGATCGAAACTTTAAAATGATTTGTGATATTGCAGACAAACAGCTCTATCAAATCAAAGAAAATGGCCGTAACAACTATAATTTGGTCGATTGCAGATTACTTAAAGTCGAGCTTGTTTAGTTCAACTCTGTATACAACCCCCCATAAAAAGAAAGCCCCTGATATCCAATATCAGGGGCTTCATCTATTTAGAGTATGTATTACTCTGAATTCGCTAGCTTAAAGCTAACAATCTTGTTTATTTACACACGACCTTGCAAAGGAATGATCGTCACCGTTTCACCGGCTTTTACAGTGTCTACCGCTGGTGAAATCTCGATTAGACAGTTTGCTTCGCTCATTGAACGTAGAATACCTGAACCTTGCTTACCGGTTGTTTTTACTTCAAGCACGCCTGATTCGTTCATTGAGAACACGCCACGGCTGAACTCAGTACGACCTTGACGAGAACGTAATTGCTCAGTCGCTATCGCGTTCGCTTTCACTGGTGTCCAGTTAGTTTGACCTTGTAGCTTGCGGATTGCAGGTTCTACAAAGTTAATGAACGACACCATCACGGCTACTGGGTTGCCAGGTAAACCGAAGAAAGGTTTGTCTTCAATTTTGCCGTAAGCAAGAGGGCGACCTGGACGCATGTTGATACGCCAGAAGTTAATCTCACCCAACTTATCTAACGCGAGTTTGATGTAGTCAGCATCACCAACAGACACGCCACCAGAAGTCAGAACCATATCGGTCTCTAACGACGCAGCATGAAGTACATCCATCATCTTTTGTTCGTCATCTTCGATAATGCCGTAATCAACGATGTCGCAACCTAGCTTTTGAAGCATGCCGATGATAGTGAAACGGTTCGAGTCGTAGATAGAGTTTGGCTTTTGCTCAACGCCCGGTGCCTGAACTTCATCACCCGTTGAGAACACACCCACCTTCACTTTACGCAGAACAGGGCAGGTACCGAAACCTAACGACGCCATCATACCCATTTCTGGTGCTTCGATGCGTGTGCCACGTGTAAAGACAGGTTGGCCAATTTCTAAATCTTCACCGGCCATACGGACATTTTGTCCAACGGAGATTTTCGCATCTGGGAAGCTAACTTTATCGCCATCTTGCACGGCTTGCTCACGCATCACAACAACATCAACGCCATCTGGCATTGGTGCACCCGTCATGATCTTAACAGCTTCACCTTGTTGAACGGTTTTGTCGTAGCTGTGACCAGCCATAACTTCAGCAACAATGTTGTAGCTATCCAATTCAAGATCTTCACTACGAATCGCGTAGCCATCCATTGCAGAATTAGTATTCTGTGGGACGTTGATTGGCGAGATCACATCTTCAGCCAACACACGACCGTAGCCTTGCAGTAATTCAACACTCTCTGTGAGATCAAGCGCGTCAATGCTATCAACAATCTTTTGTTGGCCCTGAGTTACGGTTAAACCTGCTGGAGAGAACGAATCACAACACACCGCGGGCGCTGCGTCTTTTGAAGATGAGCATGACGCTGCTTTGCCTTTTGTAGAGGAAAGGTCAAAGGACTGCGCGTAATCGATGATGAAATCACGAATCGCTTCTAAGTCGTTGATCGACATTTGAGGTAAGTCAGATTCAACGTGGCTATCAGCAGCAATAGCAATGATGTTGTCATCGTTTTGGTACAACCAAGGTTTACCCACTTCATCACGGTGAAGCTCGATTTTAGGGAAAGCAATGTTCTTACAGCCTTCAACCAAAATCAGATCAAGTGTGTTGGTATCAAAACGAGTCAACAGGTAATCAAAATCGGCTTCTGCTTCTGGAGTCTCAGTCATCATCACATGACGGTTACGCGAAGCTATCAGCATTTGATTTGCGCCCGCTTTGCGTAAACGGTAGCTGTCTTTGCCCGGCTTATCGACATCAAAATCGTGGTGAGCATGTTTTAGCACACCAACTTTTAAACCCGACTCTGTCAATAAAGGAAGCAGAGCTTCTAATACGGTTGTTTTGCCTGTGCCACTGTAAGCAGCAAACCCCAATAGAGGAAGGTTAGGGCGTTGTTTAGAATCTTTCATTATTGAAGCGTTCCGAATTGGGTGAGTTCTTCTGGCGTGTTGAGATTAACAAAGCAGTTAGGAGAATCGCTAAAATCAACGTATTCCGTGACACACTCTTTGTACAGCAAGATAATTTTACGATCACCACGTTCCAAAAACGCTTCTAACTTTGGTAGAACACGTTTGTGGAATAGGGTGAATACTGGTTGCTTAAATTCGCCATCATGCGCGACAAGAATGTCGCTGTCTTCTTTTACTGCTGCACAAAAACGTTCAACAAGGTCATCACTAATCTGTGGGCTGTCGCAAGGGACAAAGCCGACCCAATCTGTGCTCGCGTTTTTAAGGCCAGCATGAATGCCGCCCAATGGGCCTGGATAGTCAGGGAAAGAATCGGAAACAACCGGTGCAAATGCTTGGTAACTGTCTAAGTTACGGTTGGCATTGATGGTAATGCTGACATCTTGTTGTGACAGCTTGTTAATAACGTATTGAATGAGCGGAGAACCGTTGAGCTCAACGAGTCCTTTATCTTTTCCGCCCATGCGGCTGGCTTGTCCGCCAGCCAAAATAACCCAACTAGTTTGCGTTGGAAGCAGCATAAATATTCTCTTGTGCTTTGTTCTTTTTAATAACTTGCAGAAGCGGTGATTCAGTCAAAGTGTTGTCCTTGATCCACCACTGCTTCTTACATAAATCGGTTAACGCGTTAGTTTGGTGGCTAGTGATGACCAAACTCGCGCCTCTCTGAAGAAGATCTTCGGCCATAATCACCAATCTTTCAATAGATTCTTTGTCTAAAGAAGCACTTGGTTCATCCATAAGCAAGATTGAAGGCTTAAGAATCCAAGCACGGGCCATTGCCACGCGTTGGCGCTCACCACCAGACAACACAGAAATGTGCTCATCTGCCAAGGTTTCTAAACCTACCATTCTTAATGCATTAATTATTTGAGCTCGCTTATCTTTTTGACTCTCTTTATTAAAGCGAATGCCATAAGCGACATTTTGGTACACCGAGCCATCAAAAAGGTAAGGAGTTTGGTGGAGATAGATGATGTCTTTAAATTTTAACCGAGGAAACAGGCTATGTTGCCAGCTTTGTGTCGGAGACTGAATACGGCCAGAGCTCGGCTTGATCAATCCTGATAAGATTTTAAGTAGGGTCGTTTTGCCAACGCCATTGTCCCCTTTGAGATAAATGGCATCGTTGGGGCCGATCGACAATTCGGGGATGTGGAACAAAACACGCTCTTTGTAGCGCATTGAAATTTGCTGCGTTGTTATTTTTATACTCATGACAGCGTTCCTAAGTTCTTAAATAGCCTTTTCCTCTCACACTGGAAAGGAAAAAGTTAAGGGCTAATGCCAATGCTAATAACACCATACCGAGGGCGACGCCTTGAGCGAATGCGCCTTTGTGGCTTTCCATGGCGATAGCTGTTGGGATGTTTCTTGTCATCCCCATAATGTTGCCACCCACCATCATTGAACAACCTACTTCTGTGACGATACGAGAGAAGGCAGCAATGGTTGCAGCCAATAGAGGGAAACGAGTTTCCCAAATCAAGGTACACGCGACTCGTGTTGTTGATACGCCAAGAGTGCGCGCTGTTTCTACTGCTCGGCGGTCACTGGCCTGCAGAGCGCCATGCATCATCGCAACTAGGATAGGGAAACAGATCAGCATCTGACCTAGAATCATCGCCTTTTGCGTGAACAGTAATTGCCAGTCACCTAAAGGACCAGAACGAGAGAGCATCATGTACATCAACAAGCCAATTACCACGGTCGGTATCGCTTGTAAGGTGTTGATCACCGAAAGCAGCGCCCATTTACCGGGGAATTCGGTGTAAGCCAGTAAGAAAGCCATAAGGATTGCAGGAACAATCACTAATGAGATGGCGGACAAAGATACGCTGAAGGATACCGCGACGATTTGCCACAATTCGTGGTCAAAACTCACCAGTAGATTCATTGCATCAATCGTTGTTTGCCATAGGGTCATGAAGTATCTCGTTTGAATCGATAATAGGCTTTTATCGGTAGTGTCTGATGTTAATCATAGCTGACACAAACTATTTGAGCCTGTATTGGTCAGCTATTGTTTCTAAGCGTGAATGCCTTTAAAGCAAGACGGTTTTTAAACGTGATTATTTAGGTGGTCTCGTTGACTGTTTAGTTAAGCGTAGCGCTAGTTGGTTAGGGTTAAACCTTCAACGCTACGCTTTACTCACAACCCACGACTCATTTCTTACAACAAGCTATTCTGCGCTTGCAACCAACTATTCTGCGTTTGCAACAAACAGCTGTTTGCCGTGCAGTTTAAAGTCGTTGATCAGTTTCTGGCCTTTAGGGTTAACCAACCAATCACTGAATACTTTCGCTGCTTGGTAATTGATGCTTGGGTAGCGTTCTGGGTTAACAAGAATCACTTGGTAAGGGTTAAATAGGTTCTTGTCGCCCTGGAACAACACTTTAAGGTCAAGTTTGTTTTGGTAAGCCAACCAAGTACCACGGTCTGTCATGGTGTAGCCTTGCATTTCAGACGCCATATTCAGAGTTGGGCCCATTCCTTGACCAACACTGCGATAGCCGCCGAAGTTTGGCTCCATCTTAGTTTGCGCCCAAATACCCATCTCTTTCTTATGAGTACCAGAGTCGTCTCCACGAGAAACAAACGTCACGTTGTTGTTCGCGATTGCTTTGAACACATCAGCTACTGCTTTTTGAGATTTAATCTTCGCAGGGTCGCTTTGTGGGCCAACGATAACAAAATCGTTGTACATCAGCTTACGAGGTAAAACGCCGTAACCTTTTTCAACGAAGTTGGCTTCAGCCTTTGGTGCGTGAGTCATTACCAAATCAACGTCACCGTTTTCACCCATGCGAAGTGATTTACCCGTACCCGCAGCGAGAACATCAACCTTAATACCAGAATCCTTTTCGAACTCAGGCAATAAGTAGCCCAGTAAGCCTGAGTGGTAGGTACTTGTGGTTGTCGCCAATTTGATATGAGTGGTGTCTTCCGCGCTGCTAGCCGTGTAACTGACGATAGATAGAGCTGCAATAGTTAGGGGAATTGCTTTCATTATTATTATGTCCATTCTGTTATAAATGAATGACATGCCTCTATTTTTTAAAGGGCTCAAACAAGGGCATGTGCATAAGACGCTAATTGTTGTAATTAGGAATCTACACCTAATAAGCAATCTTAATGCCAATAAATAGTGCATCAAATTTCATTAAATTGCTGTTATATCAAACAAAACTGCGTCATTTAGGCTAACAAAATGCATTAAAATATGAGCTAGGACAAAATGTCGCACATTGTCCCTGTCGCACAAAAGGTTAATTGGTACACTCTGTCCCAACTTTCCCCATCGGCTAATCATTATGTCTTTACCTAGTTCACCTGCATCGAACCTCAACCCAAACACATTGACTCAATATCAAGCGTTTTCCGTCTTGGTCGTGGACGATGAAGTAGGGATGCAGGCTATTCTAAAGAAGGCTCTGGGTAAGTTCTTTGGCAAGGTATCGAGTGCAGGATCCGTTGAAGAAGCTGAAATACTGCGTTCAAGCGAACATTTTGATCTCATTGTTCTTGATATCAACCTGCCAGGACGCTCCGGCATTGAGTGGGAAGAGGCTTTTAACAACAACGACAAACGTGCTGATGTTATTTTCATGACTGGCTATGCTGATCTAGAGATGACCATATCCGCGCTTAAGCTTGGCGCTTCAGACTTCATTCTTAAACCTTTCAATTTAGAACAAATGATACAAGCTGTACTACGTTGTATGGATAAGCGACTCGACCAAAGAATGCAGTACGCGTTGAAGCGTGATGTTAGTCGTCATATCAAGACCGAACTGATCGGCAATTCAGACAAGACCAAACAGCTTAAATTGCTGATCAGTCAATTTGCTCCGTCTCGAGCTTCCGTTTTGATAGAAGGTGAGTCGGGTACAGGTAAAGAGTTGGTTGCGCGAGGTGTACATGAAGCCAGTAAACGCACAGGTCCATTTGTGCCAATCAACTGTGGTGCGATTGCTCCAGAACTTCTAGAAAGTGAACTGTTTGGACATACATCAGGCGCATTTACCGGTGCGAAGAAAAACCGTGAAGGCCTTTTCCGAGTCGCAAGTGGCGGCACCTTGTTCCTAGATGAAATAGGTGAAATGCCACTGCCAATGCAAGCAGCGCTGTTACGTGTGTTAGAGCAACGTACTATTCGTCCAGTTGGCAGTGAGAAAGAGATCGCTGTCGATGTACGTGTCGTCGCAGCAACAAACCGAAACCTTCAAGAAGAGGTCGATAAAGGCCACTTCCGTCGCGATCTGTTCTACCGACTCAATGTACTTAAGATTGATGTTGTGCCATTGAGAGAACGACCGTCTGATCTGATAGAGCTTGTTCCATACTTCACTCGTCTTTTATCTAGTGAACTGGGTATGCCGGTTCCAAACTGGGCACATGAAGATATCTTGGCAATGAATGAATACGAATGGCCGGGCAATATCCGCGAACTTAAGAACTTAGTCGAAAGATGCATTCTTTTAGACAAGCCACCAGCACACTATTGGCGAGAAGTGAATGGTGATCCAGCCCCAACCAGCATTTCAGTGACGGTGTCACATGGGGCGGAAATACCAAACTTGAATAATGTAGACGCAGCTGAGGGTTACCCGAACACTTGGACACTCAAAGAAGTCGAGAAATCTCACATAGAACAACTGGTGAGTTTTCATGATGGCAATAAATCTGCAGCAGCGAGAGATCTCGGTGTGGCGCGTAAAACACTAGAGCGTAAGTACAAAGAATGGAACACAGAAGGCTCTGAATATGCCGATTAGACGTCATTGGTGGACAAAGTGGGCGTTCCGGTTCAAAACCATGGTGCGTTATCGCCTGCTATTTCTAACATCCGCTCCCATCATTCTTACTTTGTGTGCGCTTGTCGCTATAACACTGTATTGGTCAGTACATTACACGTGGCAGGGTGCTCTGATTGATGTCGATGAGCGTTTGGATGTTGCCGACAACAGTATCCATTTAATTCAGAACCAACAGGCCTATAACGTTCAAGCATTTGCTGAGTCTTACAACTTCCGAATCAAACTCACGAGTGATATTTCGAAAGAAGAGCTCACACGTTGGGTTTCAGAAAACAAATCTCGCTATGAACTCGATTTTCTACGCTGGCGTAGCGTCGAGAGCATGGAGAAAAAGCTTGAATACCTCAACCTGACACACAAAGAATCGTTCTTTAGTGTATTGAGCCAAAACGAACTCAACGATTTAGACCAAAACCTTGCCAGGCAAGCCGAAGTCCCAATGCTCAATAATCAAAACGTTGAAACTCGAGGTTTAGTTAGCCGCACTGTTGTGTCAATTCGAGACAAGAATGATCACGTTATTGGTTTTCTTGATGGCGGGATCCTACTTAACAACAGCACACAGTTAGTTGATCAGATCAGCAACTTGATCTATCCACAACGTGATGGTTTTAATCGCCGCATTGGTACGGTTACCGTATTCCTTGATGATCTGCGTGTCAGCACTAATGTGCCATTAAGCAGTGAAGACAGTGCAGGGCGCGCAATTGGTACTCGCGTTTCTCATGAGGTTCATTCAAAAGTCTTGAATCAAGGGCAAAAGTGGTTAGACCGAGCATATGTTTACGACGCTTGGTACATCACCGCTTATCAACCAATCCACGACCAGTTTGATAACGTTATTGGCATGCTTTATACCGGCTATCTAATCTGGCCACTCGTAGAGACGTATCTGACTAACCTTGGTGAAATCAGCATTACCATCATATTACTGCTGTTAGCTTCAGGTTTGATCGTACACCGTGGTGCACGCGATCTTTTCAACCCAATTGAACGCATCCATAAAGTTGTAAAGCTAGTCCAAATGGGGCAAGACAAGCGAATCGGTACGTTGGGTTTGGATGATCAACATGAACTTACGTTGCTTGCGAAACAGTTCGACAAAATGTTAGATCTGCTCCACGAGCGTAATCAAGAGATTCAACAAGCGGCGTCTGAACTCGAATGTAAGGTTCATTCTCGTACCGCCAGTTTGAAAGAGAAAACGGAAGAACTCGAACTGCACATCCAGCTTCTTAACCAAGCTAGAGATAAGCTGGTGGTCAACGAAAAATTAGCCGCGTTAGGTGAGTTAACCGCAGGTATTGCCCATGAAATCAATAATCCGACAGCAGTAATTCTAGGCAACGTTGAGCTAATGAAGTTTGAACTAGGTGACGAAGTGGCTCGTGTAGACGAAGAAGTCCACGCGATCATGGAGCAGATCGACCGAATCCGAAACATCACGCGAAGCTTACTTCAATACAGCCGACACGGTGGTGTACAAGACGAAATCACTTGGCAACATATCAATCCAATTGTCGATGAAAGTATTACGCTCGTAAAAACAGGCGCAAAAAAGAAAGGCATTGTGTATGTCTCGCAATTGAATGCTAAAACCTCAGTCGAAGTGAACCGAAACCAATTGCTGCAAATTCTAGTTAACCTGCAAATGAACGCGATTCACGCGATGGACGGACAGGGCACATTGACTATCTCGAGTGAAGATTGGGTTGAAAATGGAGTATCTCATGGGGCTATTGTTCATGTTGAAGATGAGGGCTGTGGTATTAAGGAAGAACAACTGAAACGTATTTTCTCTCCTTTCTATACCACCAAAAGAGACGGTACAGGCTTAGGTTTGTCCGTTTCTCAAAGTATTTTGAGCCAAACGGGCGGCGAAATACGAGTTGAATCCGAAGTAGGTAAAGGAAGTCGCTTTAGTATCTATCTTCAGCAAAAAGCCACACCGCAGTTATTAGTGTCTAACCTTTAGTCGTTCATAACGCGAATAGAAAAACACCTCCGCACTTAAGATAAGTTCGGAGGTGTTTTTATTTATGGCCCGTTATTTCAAACAATTACAAGCCATGTCGAACAATTACAAGCGTCTAAAATATGAAAAGCCTAATGCGCTGCCACTGAAATCTTCGGTGGGTTGATGTTGTGCTTCTTAAACTCTTTCATCACACGCAGGGTAATGTCGGTTTCAAACAATTTCTCATACGCGGTGTCCACCACATAAGCCTTACACGTCAACTGTATCGCTAGGTAGTTGTCGGTAATCGTCTGTTTAACCAGAACCGTTACAGGCTTTGGCAAGTGTATGTAACGACTTGAAGACGCGGCTTCTTGAATCAGGTCGCGGGCTAGGGTGATGTCTTCATTCATACCGACGTAAAACGGAATCACCACTTGCATGTCCAATGCGCCATAGTTACCACTGGTGGTCACTTCATTTAAGAACTTGTTGTTCGGAATAGTAATGATGTCATCGTTCAGGGTTCTCATTCGTACCGAACGTAAACCAATGGTGATGATGTCGCCGTAGTTGCCTTCGAACGTGACACGGTCACCAACCTGAAACGGTCTGTCAATCATCACAGTGATGCCGGCGATAAACGATGCTGCCAAGTCTTTAAGCGCAAAGCCGACCGACACGGCGAGCGTACCACCAATCAAAGCTAAGATTTGGTCGTTGATTCTAAAGCTCATCATGAACACGATAAGACCGGTGCTCACGTAGATAAAGAACTGAGTAAACGATTGCAGCTTTTGTAGCAGCATTCGATATTGCACGAACTGACTACCAAAACTGGTCACTAACGAATTGATGAACTTAAGCAACAACCACATTGCGGCAATAACGACCATGGAGAAGAACACGCCGCTCCATCGCACCAAGCTCGCTATCTTAGAGATGTTTTCTACGTTAGCTAACTCTTCCGTCGCAAAGGTCGGGAAACTGACAGCACTTGCCAAGCCAACAAATAGTAGGATAAATAACTTCTTCATTTTACTTCACCAGTAGATGTTGACGATCAAGAACGTTAGTAATGTGGCGGAACCAGTGCTCGGAAATTCGAGCCTTTTCTTCATGCCAACCAATATAACCACGGCTTTCAAAGTAACGCAGAATCCCCGTTATCTCTGCCGTGCTCAGCTGTGTACATTCAGACAACACTTCTGGAGAAGCGATTTCCAGTTGTACAATAGAACGAAGTACAGCCAACATAGGTTTAGGCATATTCTCTAGTTCTTGCGCTTCAGGGACATGGAATAAACGTACTACCGCTTGATCGGTATCTTTGTTTCGATTCAAAGAGAGTCGGAAGAAACGCAGCGCAACGGTAGGGTTGCCATCAGAGTAGTGCCACAAAATTCGATAGAAACCTTGGCGTGCACGTTCTTCTTCACTCATATCATCTTGGTCCCATTGCTTAGGGACCACTAAGCCATCAAAAGACAACGGCTTCTCAAGCTCCGTATTGATACGGCTATTTAGAAGTTCACCCACTTGTTTCTCTGTCCAACGCGGAAGGAAGCACACTAAATCAAACAGCAGACGCTCACCACGCGCTCTATCCACAAATCGCCAACTTGATTTGGCGATCGATATCACGACACGGTGGTTCTTTTTAGAACGACGCAGAAGGTTGGTCAAACGAATCAAATCAGACAGACCGCCAACCATTGGTTTCACCAGTCGTTGAGCGTTATCTATCGCGATAAGGTAAGTGGTATAGCTCTTACGAAGGTGCGCTAATATTTGAATTTCAGTCGCTTCTTCTTCCAAGCCGATGCTCACGGCTAGATGTGCCAACAGCTCTTGGTAACCCGCGTAAGGGCAGCTTACATATACGGGCTCAGCGTTAGATACTTTGTGCAGCAAAGTATAAAGCAGCGTTGTCGCGCCCACACCACGCTCGCCTGAAACAATACAGATAGCCGGGCTGTCTGACATCAAGTAGCGAGACAGTTGCTTAACCTCGTCACCGGCATAGTCAATTAACGTGCTGTCTATATTACCTGGCAGAATGTATTCATACGTTTGATCGCCTTTGATTCGAACCAAGTTTTGCTGATTCTTATCAAGATCTGACTGCTTAGCCACTTCGATTCTAAAGAGATACGCCAAAGCTAGGCTAAACAGCGTGTAATTAGATAGCAAGGCCATTATGCGGTGTTGGAAGTTGTAAACGCTCAGCCACACGATACCAATGGCCGTCGCCAATACATTAAGTAAGAACGTATCCTTACGGTTTACCGCCCAATTCACCCATACCGGACGCTCAGAAATGTGTTGAAGCGTATCGAAGACTTTCGCTCTCCATAACCTGAGCACTGAAACCGTAACCAATACAAACCAGAAAAACAGGGCGCTATATATCCAACTATAAATCGTGCCTTTGCCTAGCGTAATACTTGATATTTGCAGAATCACACCCGCCACGATGAAGCTCCACACGTAACGGCGGATAGTCGATAGTCGCAGCGCGATCACTTCTTGATTGGATGTACGACCCAAACGGTAGGCAAATTCCAAAATAAAGCTGATGGCAATCGAACCACCTAGAATCCACCACGTGAAGATTTCCAGGAAAATCAAATGTTGCAGACTAGGGATACTAGAAAGCACTCTCAATGACAATGTGATGGCAATTAGCCAAGCAATCGCACTTTCAGCGCGGCTGATGTACCAAATGACACGAACCAAGAAAGGAGGATTCGTCTTCGCTTCAAGAAAGTTAATTCGAAACAACTCAATTAAGCGAGTGCTGTTAGCAAGCCACCACACTAAACCGAAATAGATGAACAACACTTTTAACGACGCACCAATCACAGGCACGGGCGAAATAAAGATATCGTTAACTAACGCCTTGAAGCTTCGGATTTGGAAGTATGCAAGATACTCAATATTGAGCTTAGTTAATTCCCATTCTTGCTTAAACTGGGTAACACCATAAGGGCCAAAACCGGTTAAGCGCTCTTTGTTCGCAGAGTTCGTCTGTTCTAGAAGATGTTGTTTACTTACGTTTAAGCTATTCAAAGTGACGTAACTGGTTTGAACCTCAAACCATTGATCGACGTCGTTGTTATCTCTATAAGCTTTTATCTGTTGCTCGAAGATTTTGATTTCCTGCTTTTGAACTCGCAGAACTTCAGCTAACAAGATATTGACTTGGCGTCGGTCCGACGGCTCCATAAAGAGGGGATCGGGTAACGAATCAATTCGAGCATCGAGGTCAACAGCAGAATCGGATACCTGCGGCTGAGATTGTAAGTCATATTCCAAGTTGGCATGACTAGGCCATGAGAGAATGGCTAAAGTGAGGAGTAAGAAGCGCGATAGTGAACGCATAAAAGTCTCTTAGAATTATGAGGTTAGGATTACTATAGTTAGATAATCTTACTTTGTGAAATCCAACCCCGTATCGGGGGCGAGTACTTTATTCCTGTTTCGATCGATTTTGTCATGAAATTGTCAGGGATTAGGCTAGTCTTGGCTATGTCTGTGCCTGCTTTGATCGGGTTGGTTTTACTGTAACTAATCAGCATACGATATATTCGATGGTCGGCATGATTTGGGACGTTATATCTCTCCCATTTTAGGGCGCCGTTTGATATTTTGTTTTCCCTGAAAATCAGCGGCTTTTCGTCAATAAATAGAAAATCAAAAGTGTGAGTCAGCTCAAACTATGATTTTGTTGGGTTATCACTCACTTAATAGCGGGTAATTGCAATCAAGACTTGCAGTTAAAGCCCCGAACAAGTAACGTTGCGGCGTTTTTCACATTAAAAAGGTAACGGCATTGATCTCCACAGCAAATATCACCCAACAATTCGGCGCTAAGCCACTTTTCGAAAATATTTCAGTTAAGTTCGGCGAAGGCAACCGCTACGGTTTAATCGGCGCGAATGGCTGTGGTAAATCGACGTTCATGAAGATCCTATCTGGTGAACTTGAGCCAAGTGCTGGTAACGTAAGCTACGATCCAAACGAGCGCGTAGCTAAACTAAACCAAGACCAATTTGCTTACGAAGAATTCACGGTAATCGACACGGTTATCATGGGTCACAAAGAGCTTTGGGCTATTAAGCAAGAGCGTGACCGCATTTACTCTTTGCCTGAAATGAGCGAAGAAGACGGCATGAAGGTAGCTGATCTTGAAGTTCAGTTCGCTGAAATGGACGGTTACATGGCAGAAGCGAAAGCGGGTGAGCTTCTTCTTGCGGTTGGTATTGAAGAATCTATGCACTTCGGTCTAATGAGCGAAGTAGCACCAGGTTGGAAACTTCGTGTTCTATTGTCTCAAGTACTGTTTGCAGACCCGCATATCATGCTTCTTGACGAACCAACGAACAACCTGGACATGGACACCATCAAGTGGTTGGAAGATACGCTAAACCAACGTAACTGCACAATGATCATCATTTCGCACGACCGTCACTTCCTAAACTCTGTTTGTACACACATGGCTGACCTTGATTACGGCGAACTTCGTCTATTCCCTGGTAACTACGATGAGTACATGACAGCTGCGACTCAAGCTCGTGAGCGTCTACTGTCTGACAACGCTAAGAAGAAAGCACAAATTGCTGAACTTCAAACGTTCGTATCTCGTTTCTCTGCTAACGCATCTAAAGCGAAGCAAGCAACGTCTCGTGCTAAGCAGATCGATAAGATTCAACTAGACGAAGTTAAAGCATCTAGCCGTCAAAACCCATTCATCCGTTTCGAACAATCTAAAGAACTATTCCGTAATGCACTTGTGGTTGAAAACCTATCTCAAGGTTTTGAAGAAGACCTATACAACAAGTTCGACGGTATTTTTGAAGTAGGTGAGCGTGTTGCTATCATCGGTGAGAACGGTGTGGGTAAAACAACGCTACTTAACACACTAGCTGGCGCTCTTGAGCCACGTACTGGTGAGTACAAGTGGTCTGAAAACTCAAACATCGGTTACTACGCTCAAGATCACGCACACGATTTCGAGACAGACATGAACTTGTTTGATTGGATGAGCCAATGGCGCCAAGAAGGCGAAGACGAGCAGGTTGTTCGTGGTTTCCTAGGTCGTATGTTGTTTGGTCAAGACGACATTAAGAAATCTGTAAAGGTTATCTCTGGTGGTGAACAAGGTCGTATGCTTCTTGGTAAGATCATGATGCACAAGCCAAACATCCTGCTTATGGATGAACCAACGAACCACATGGATATGGAATCTATCGAAGCGCTTAACTTGGCTCTTGAGAACTACAAAGGCACATTGTTCTTCGTATCTCACGACCGTGTATTCGTAGACTCGCTTGCAACTCGTATCCTTGAAATCAAAGATGGCAAGATCAACGATTTCCGCGGTACTTACGCTGAGTTCTTGAAAGCACGCGGCTAAGCTTTAAGTTAGCCTTAGTTTTCAACTCAATGCGTTGGAAATTAAGCCATAAACTATAAACTATAAACTATAAACTATAAACTGAAAATTAAAAACGCCGTCATACTGAAAAGCATGACGGCGTTTTTGTATCTTGTATCTAGCTAAGTATCTATCCTTGATGGATCACTAACTCTTTACATCAGAACTTTACAATTAGAAGCGGTTAGTGAATCACCAATCGAACCTACGCTTTTTTCCGACTGCTGATTATTCACCTTTCACATCGAATTCAATCTTCTCTGCGCCAGTGAACACTTGGAAACGCAGACCTTTAGCGCGAGCAATGGTCGTAATGCCAAATTGCTGAGCCAAATCTAAACCCATTTGCGTTACGCCTGAACGTGATAACAGAACAGGAATACCCATCTGCGCCACTTTGATGACCATTTCAGAAGTCAGGCGGCCAGTAGTGTAAAAAATCTTATCTTCACCAGACTCTTTGTTAAGCCACATCTCACCAGCCAACGTATCTACCGCATTGTGACGGCCAACATCTTCAACAAACGATAGAACCTTATCGTCTTTGCAAACTGCGCAACCATGTACCGCGCCAGCTTTCTTGTAGGTGTCGTTGTAATGAGTTAGTGCTTCTAGAGCGGTGTAAATTTCAGATTGCTTAATCTTGGTTTGAGGCACTTGGTAATCTTCCAACTGCTTCATCACGTTACCAAACATGGTGCCCTGACCACAGCCAGAGGTCACCGTCTTCTTCTTAAGCGCTTGCTCAAGCTGGCTCGTATCTTCATTGGTAATGACCGCTGCAGAGCTGGTTTCCCAATCAATGATGATAGATTCAACTGCTTCAGGGTCAGAAAGGAAGCTTTGGTTCTTCAAATAACCCAAGACTAAAGATTCAGGACGCGAGCCGAGCGTCATCAGGGTTACGATCTCTTTCCAGTTCAACATGACGGTAAGAGGGCGTTCACAAGCGATCTGTTTGGTTAGCTTCTCACCATATTCATCAAACACTTCAACTTCGATTGTTTGAAGTGGGTTTTCACTAGTTTTTATTATGTTTGGTTTTACCACAGTCACGTCCTACTTAATGAGATAGCGATTTAAAGAGATAAGAAGTTAACAAGAGGGTCTAACGCCGATCTTGTTCATCGATTCTTTAACTCATGCTTAAAGCAAATCTTATTCCAAAATAACGGGGATTCAGGAAAACATGAAGCATTTGATTAAAATAGCGCAAAATATGAGAGTTCACCGAGTGGAGTTGTTCGAATTTACGTGTATCGACTACCGTTATAGATACGACTCAATAACGAAAGCCATCATGTAAGATGGTAAAAGTTAACGTGTATTGGCGTGTTTATTGCTTGATAGCGCTTATAGGATTGAGCTAAGTACAAAATGTCCTAAGCACATTCAGACCAGAGAAAATCAATTGGGTGAAGTATGTCTGAGATAAAAGAATTCAAAGAACAATATGAAAAAACAGAAGCAGCTTGGCCAATCGGTGTCCAAAGAATAGAGAAAGAGATCAAAACAGGTATCTGGGTAACCACTCAATGGGAATTGAAGGGGTTTGAACTGTCACCAGAAGATGACGCCCAAGACGTTTGTTTACTTCAGTTACACAAAGACGAACGTACTGACTACCGTTTCAATTTAAGCTCCCAACAACCAAAGCTTTTCTTAGTAATGGATAATGTCGATTCTGATGTTAAGCCCGTCATTCAGTTACTTACTGCCTCACAAACCGTTGCAGGGCAATACATGGACGGTGACAACCAAGTACTTTCCTACGACATTCCTTTGCCCGTACAGGCTTGGATGGAAGCGTTCATCGGTCGTCATGGCGAGTTATTAGAAACAAGACGTAAGAAACGCAAAGGCGCGGGAAGAGCAAATGGCAACTAACTTCTTTAGCCGTTGGTCTCAACGAAAGCTTGATGGATCCACTGACGAACCTTTGGAAGTAGAGCAAACACTGGAAGCACCAGAACTCACTTCTTCTGATTCTTCATCTTCTGAGATTTCGCCTGCTGATTTTTCGTCTGAAATAGAAGCAGCAGCGCCTCAGTCTTTAGAAAGTGAAGCTTCAGAAACCAATGAAGACGTTCATGTTGCTGACGTTCAAGATCCCGCACCAGAAGCCACTGAAGACTTGTCTGTTGCTCAATTATTGGTATCAGAAGCTTCAGAAAGCGTAAAAAAAGCCGCATTGCGTAAACTATTCCTCTCAGAAGAGTTCAACGTTCGTGATGGTTTAGATGATTACGACGACGATTACAGCAATTTGAAGTCTCTGTCTGAAGGAGTTGCAGAAACTCTTCGCGATTGGGTAAAAGACAAGACAGAAGAAGACACAGTAAACGAACCTGAACAAGCCGCTGATAATGAAGAAGAAACTTTGATTGATGAGGTTGATGACTCTATTAATGAAGCCGAAGAGACCGAGTCAGAATTCAGTGAAAGTGACGAAATTGCGGGGGAAGAAAAAGAACTGTATAAAAACACAGTACCAGATAATGACGCTACAATGTCAGACGAAGCTGACCTGACAGAGATGGGACAAAATATACCACACAAATAATAGGTACATTTTGACTAAACACTCAATGAACCGCTTGCGACAAAATGTCCCAAGCGGTTTTTTTATACGTACAATAAACGCCACAAAGCATTAAAGCACTGATATATAAGAATTATTAAACTGGCATGGCATTTGCTAAATAACGTTCATTATCAACTTTTTTGTAGATAGACGAGTTCAGGGTCTAACGAATGGCACACTAGCTAAAGAGTTAGTTGTTAACGGATTACTCAGCAAGTTCTCTATCGCTTACTACAATGAAGGTTGAACAGATTATCCATGTCCATAGATGGAACTGAGCAATGCTTAAACAATTATTAGAACAAGCAACTTCAAATAACGCTAAAGCAAGACTGTATGCATTTGAAAATACAGTAGAGTTAACAAATCTGATTCCACCTACTGTTAGCTACGAAAGCGGCGGTAATACACTTGTTATTGGTCCAACTGCGATCATTGAAAGTGCTGCGGCGCAATTACCTCAATTAACGAGCTTAACCTTATTGTCAACAGACGGCGAAAAGGGCACAAACCCAGAACTGTACTTCGCAAATTCGGTTCAAGTATCGGGTTTCCTCGGCACGTTTGAAGTCGTGATTGAGAGTAAAGGCACATCAAGCAACCTAGCGAAAGTCGCCATTAATCACGATTGTTTCGATGTTGTTCTAGACCTATGTCTGAATAGTTGCATGACTGAAGAAGTACCTGTTCCTGGTTATTACCCAGTAGGGCGAGGCTATCCAAAACTGGCGGAAGCACTGGAAGAGATTCCAACGCTAATGGGTACTTTTGATAAGCCTAAGTTTTTCCGTCTAGACACTGACCTTTGTGCACACAGTTCTCGTGGCGTAAAAGGCTGTGAGCGTTGTGTTGATGCTTGTCCTGCTGGCGCGCTATCAAGTGAAGGCTCAGACAAGACAGGTCACAAGATCGAGATTAACCCTTACCTATGTCAGGGCGTTGGGACTTGTGCAACAAGCTGTCCTACAGAAGCGATTACCTATGCGCTTCCAAATCCTGACGATACCCAAAAATTCATTGAACGTACGCTAGCTAACTATGAGCAAGAGGGCGGCCTGGATCCTATCGTGCTTATCTGTAGCTCACGTCATGAAACTTACAACGTGATGGCTCTTAAAGCGCTACCAGATAACGTGATTCCAATCGTTGTTGAAGAATTGCCTTCTATTGGTATTGATACTTGGTTTGCAGCGTTAGTGAATGGCGCAACTCAGGTTCTGTTTGCTGCTTCTCGCTTTATGCCAGAGACGATCATTCGTGTCCTAAATAACGAAGTAGGGATCGCTCAAGAGTTACTAGACCAAATCGGTGTTCCAAAAGAAACCATCGATATCCTGTATTTAGAATCTCTACGTGAAGGGCCTCCAACACTGTGTGTTGATTCGTTCGATCTTGCACTTGGCGATCTTCAAGGCAATAAACGTCAACGTCTATTCACAGCACTTGACGCGATGTCTTCATCTCGTATTCCTGTTGAAAACATTGTAGAGCTCCCTTCGAATGCGCCATACGGCACGGTTTCGTGTGAAAGCAAAGATTGTACTTTGTGTATGAGCTGTGTGGCTGTGTGTCCGACACGTGCTCTGCATACCGATGGTGCCTCTCCATCACTTAAGTTTGTAGAACAAGACTGTATTCAATGTGGTCTGTGTGAAAAGGCATGTCCTGAGAATGTTCTGACTCTGACTCCTCGTATGAATTGGGTGAAAGAAGAACGTCAGAAGGCTGTTGTGATTCATGAAGAGAAAGCAGCGGAATGTTTACGTTGTCATAAACCATTCGCACCGCAGTCTATGATTGACATGTTACAAAATAAGTTACGCGGTCACTCTCATTTCTCAGATGAGACAGCAATTAATCGTATTGCGATGTGTGAAGACTGCCGTGTGGTAGACATGTTCGATTCAATGGCTCAAGACCCATTGAAACAATTGAAATACTAGGAGTTGGCCTTGGATACTAATTTGGATCAGGCACAAGAGCCTGAGCTCGCAAAAGAATTAAAGCAAGAACAGACACTAAGAACTGAAATCTATCTGGTTCTTTCTGCATTGTTTCGTAGCGCACCTTCTGAAGAGGTGATCGACTTTCTAAAGACACTAGACATTGAAGCGTCTGAAAGTGCGATGCAAAAGGCTTGGATTGCGATTCAACAAGCAGCAACTGAATCAAACCGCGAAGCACTAGAAGATGAATATCAGAATCTTTTCATTGGCATTGGTCGTGGGGAGATTGTTCCATTTGGATCTTGGCACAGAACAGGATCGATGATGGAAAAACCATTAGCTGAGATCCGTCACGATCTTGAATTGCTTGGCATTGAACGTGATGAGCAGGTTAAAGAGCCTGAAGATCATATCGCGGCTCTTTGTGAAGTAATGGCGATGCTAACCGATGAAGAAGACGCGCTACAACAAGCCGTTTTCAATAAACATATCGGGCCTTGGTTTAACTCTTTTACACGTCAGCTTGAAAGTGCAGAAAGTGCGAACTTCTACAAATCAGCAGCACAGCTATGTGAAGCATTCTTAACGTTGGAGCAGGTTCGTTTCAGCGTGAATACAAAAAGCAGTAAACACAAATTAAAGATTGATGTGAAAAACGTCACTGATTACGAGTAATCGAGCAGTACGCGATTATATCGATAGAGGGGCATGAAGCCTCCAAAAAGATCTACCGTAAGGTAAGGAAGCAATGATGAAAGATAATAAAGAAATAAACTCAAGCCGTAGGGACTTACTCAAAGGCTTAACGACTGCAGCCGTTGCTGGTGCGGTTGTCGCTGGAACAACGAAAGTGGCAACAGCTTCAGAAACGGTTGAAATGCCGAAAGAAGACATGAAGAAGACTGGCTATCGTGAAACGCAACACATTCGCGATTACTACGACACACTTTAGGAGATAACGGATGAAACTTGTCAAACGCTCCGATAGTGTGAGCAAAGAAACCAATCAACTGGGTGTGTCTCGACGTGCCTTCATGAAAAACACTTCATTAGCCGCTGGTGGTGCGGTAGTAGGCGCAAGTCTATTCGCACCGGGTATGATGAAAAAGGCGCAGGCTAAATCAGTCGACCCTGAAGCGAAAACAGAAGTGAAACGTACTATCTGTTCTCACTGTTCTGTGGGTTGTGGTATCTACGCTGAAGTTCAAAACGGTGTTTGGACAGGTCAAGAGCCTGCATTCGATCACCCATTCAACGCTGGTGGACACTGTGCGAAAGGTGCAGCTCTGCGTGAACACGGCCACGGTGAACGTCGTCTTAAGTACCCAATGAAATTGGAAGGCGGTAAGTGGAAGAAGCTTTCTTGGGAACAAGCGATTGAAGAGATCGGTAACAAAGCGCTAGAACTTCGTAAAGAGTCAGGCCCTGATTCGGTTTACTTCCTAGGTAGTGCAAAACACAGCAACGAGCAAGCTTACGCATTCCGTAAGATGGCGTCGCTTTGGGGCACCAACAACGTTGACCACCAAGCGCGTATTTGTCACTCAACCACAGTAGCCGGTGTTGCAAACACTTGGGGTTACGGTGCAATGACAAACTCGTTCAATGACATGCACAACTGTAAATCGATGCTGTTCATTGGTTCAAACCCAGCAGAAGCTCACCCAGTAGCGATGCAACACATCTTAATCGCGAAAGAGAAGAACAACTGTAAGATCGTTGTTGCGGATCCTCGTCGTACGCGTACTGCTGCGAAATCTGATCACTATGTTTCTCTTCGCCCAGGTTCAGACGTTGCGTTTATCTGGGGTGTGTTATGGCATGTCTTTGCTAACAAATGGGAAGACCAAGAATTCATCCGCCAACGTGTATTCGGCATGGACGAGATCCGTGAAGAAGTTGCGAAGTGGAGCCCTGCTGAAGTTGAGCGTGTTACTGGCGTAAGCGAAGAAGACGTTTACCACACAGCAAAACTGCTTTCTGAAAACCGTCCGGGTTGTATCGTTTGGTGTATGGGTGGTACTCAACATACTACAGGTAATAACAACACACGTGCTTACTGTGTACTTGAGCTTGCGCTAGGTAACATCGGTAAATCAGGTGGCGGTGCAAACATTTTCCGTGGTCACGATAACGTACAAGGCGCAACTGACCTTGGCGTACTATCAGACACACTACCGGGTTACTACGGCTTGTCTGAAGGTTCTTGGCGCCATTGGTCTAAAGTTTGGGACATCGACTTTGACTGGGTGAAAGGACGTTTCGACGACAACGCATACGGTGGTCAAAAACCAATGAACAGTGCAGGTATTCCTGTCTCTCGTTGGGTTGATGGCGTACTTGAAGACAAAGACAAGATTCGTCAGCGCGAAAACATCCGTGCCATGTTCTACTGGGGTCACGCGGTGAACTCTCAGACTCGTGGTCCAGAGATGAAGAAGGCAATGCAGAAGCTGGATATGATGGTTATCGTTGATCCATATCCAACAGTTGCAGCAGTAATGAACGATCGCACAGATGGCGTTTACTTGCTTCCAGCAACCACTCAATTTGAAACCTACGGCAGTGTAACGGCATCAAACCGTTCTCTACAGTGGCGCGACAAGGTTGTTGATCCTCTGTTCGAATCTAAGCCTGATCATGAAATCATGTACCTTCTTTCTAAGAAGCTTGGTTTCTCTGATCAACTGTTCAAAAACATCCGTGTTGAGAACAACCAACCATTGATTGAAGACATCACTCGTGAATTCAACAAAGGTATGTGGACGATCGGCTATACAGGTCAAAGCCCAGAACGTTTGAAAGAACACCAACAAAACTGGCACACGTTCCACAAAACAACGCTTGCTGCAGAAGGCGGCCCAGCGAATGGCGAGACTTACGGTCTTCCTTGGCCATGCTGGGGCAACCCAGAGATGAAACACCCAGGTACGCATATCCTTTACGATACGTCTAAACCTGTTGCTGAGGGCGGCGGTAACTTCCGTACTCGTTTCGGTGTCGAATTTGAAGGTCAAAGCCTATTGGCTGAAGACAGCTACTCAAAAGGCAGCGAAATCAAAGATGGTTACCCAGAGTTCAGTGACAAACTGCTGAAACAACTGGGGTGGTGGGACGACCTAACAGCAGAAGAAAAAGCCTCTGCTGAAGGCAAAAACTGGAAGACTGACGTTTCTGGTGGCATCCAGCGTGTGGCTATCAAGCACGGTTGTATTCCTTTTGGTAATGCGAAAGCGCGTGCGATTGTTTGGACATTCCCAGACCGCGTACCACTGCACCGTGAACCACTTTACACACCACGTCGTGACCTAGTTGCTGACTACCCAACATGGGATGACAAGGAAGCAATCTTCCGTGTTCCTACGTTGTACAAATCAATTCAAGACCAAGACAAGTCTGCTGAATACCCAATCATTCTGACTTCTGGTCGTCTGGTTGAGTACGAAGGTGGTGGTGAAGAAACACGTTCAAACCCATGGCTAGCTGAACTTCAACAAGAGATGTTTGTTGAAGTGAACCCGAAAGACGCAAACGACATTGGCTTCAAAGATGGCGATGATGTTTGGGTTGAAGGTGCTGAGAAAGGCCGCATCAAGGTGAAAGCGATGGTTACTCGTCGTGTTAAACCGGGTTTAGCGTTCTTGCCGTTCCACTTCGGTGGTAAGTTTGAAGGTGAAGACTTACGTTCTAAATACCCAGAAGGCTCTGATCCTTACGTTATTGGCGAAGCTGCCAATACAGCAACCACATATGGTTACGACCCTGTCACGTTGATGCAGGAAACGAAAGTAACCCTTTGTAATATTCGTAAAGCGTAAGGAGTCTTAAAATGGCTAGAATGAAATTTCTTTGTGACACCAAACGTTGTATCGAATGTAATGGTTGTGTCACTGCATGTAAGAACGAAAATGATGATGCTCTGGAATGGGGTATTCAACGTCGCCGCGTTGTCACACTGAACGATGGCGAACCGGGTGAAAACTCTATCTCAGTCGCATGTATGCACTGTACTGATGCCCCTTGTATGGCAGTTTGCCCAGCAGACTGTTTTGAACATACAGAAGACGGCATCGTACTTCACAATAAAGATCTGTGTATCGGTTGTGGTTACTGCTTGTTTGCTTGTCCGTTTGGCGCACCTCAATTCCCTAAACAGGAAGCCTTTGGTGAGCGCGGTAAAATGGACAAGTGTACCTTCTGTGCTGGCGGCCCTGAAACAGAACCTGGTTCTGTGGAAGAGCGTCAGAAGTACGGTGCGAACCGTATTGCTGAAGGCAAGCTACCAATGTGTGCTTCTTTATGTTCGACCAAAGCACTACTAGCGGGTGATGCAGAGAAAGTCTCTGATGTATTCCGTCAGCGTGTTGTTGAGCGTGGTGCGAAGGGTGCAGGCTGGACAGACGGCAACGACCTTTCTTACGATGCGATGAAGAGCTAGTTAGGAGAGACATATGCTTACAATGTTTAAGCGTCTCTTCCTTGTTGTGCTGCCGATGTTGGCAGCACTAACAATGCTGTCTCCTTTGAGTCATGCATCTGAGACGAACTCATCACAAACTCAATCGAGCTCTACTGAAAGAGAAATCACACAACTTGCTGGCGCTGATTTTTGGCGACAAGTAAGAAACGGTAAGGAAGGTTACACCACATCTCAATCAGCTGAGCATGGTGTGTTGATCAGTACTCCGGGTCAAACGTGGTACATATTGAAAGAGAAGTGGATGTCACCAGCCGGTGCTGTCGCTATCTTTGGCAGTATTGCTTTCGTTACTTTAATGTACGTTGTGATTGGCCCATTAATGCTGAGTGCACCAAGAACGGGTCGTAAGATCAAACGTTGGTCGCGACTGGATCGTGCATTGCACTGGAGCATGGCGTTTACCTTCTTAACACTGGCTTTCAGTGGTTTGATGTTGGTTTACGGTAAACACTTCTTGAAACCTTATATCCCAACCGATTTATGGGGCTTCATCGTTCTACTGGCCAAGCAATACCACAACTACATCGGCCCGATTTTCTATGTGTTGTTGATGGCTGTTCTTATCAAGTGGTGGCGTAAGTCGATCTTCAAAATGGTCGATATCCAGTGGTTCATCAAACTAGGCGGCATGGTAGGGAAACACAAAGGTTCTCATCCATCTGCAGAGTTTTCGAACGCGGGGGAAAAAGCGCTATTTTGGCTGCTTATCGTTATGGGTAGTGTCGCTGCGATCAGTGGCTTGGTTTTGGACTTTCCAATCTTCGGTCAAACCCGTCGAGATATGGAGCTTTCAAACCTAGTCCATATGTTGGCTGCTTTAATCCTTATCTGTGGCTTTGTGTTCCACATCTACATCGGCCTGTTCGGTATGGAAGGCGCTCTAGAAGGTATGGTAACAGGCGAAGTCGATGAAACTTGGGCTAAAGAGCACCATGACCTTTGGTACAAAGAAGTGATGGAACAAGAGAATAGCGGCGCTGAACAAAGCGCAAACGTAGCAATAGAGAAAACCGAAGAGGTGAATAAGAATGAACAAACCTCATAAAGGTATTTGGGTCGCTTACATCCTAAGCTGCTTTACACCCTTTACTTGTCTTCTCTCTGGTGTGGTCGCGATTATCTACGCAGGCTATCGTTTAGATAAAGGGGAAGACGGCGAAGTAGTGGATACGCATTATTACGGCTTGATTCGCTCTTTCTTCTTGAACCTGACGTTCTTTGTTGTGCTTATCGTCACGGTAGCGACCTCTAATGGCGTGTTGATCGGTGTGAACGATTACTGGTATCAAAACCACATTATCGATGACATCGCTTACTACATTCCATATGTGGGCATGTTATTTGGTGGTGTGGCGATTGTGGTGTGGTTTATTCGTATGTATCAAGGCATGCAGCGTTTAAGTCAAAACCTACCGCAAAACCCGACAACAGGTCCAAACCTTTAAGCGTTTATATGTAAGCCGTTCGGGTTACCAAACTCGATAATAGCTCCTTTGCGATGAGTTAACTGTAATCAGCGAAAGACCTTAAAAGCCCTGTGATTCATTTCACTGGGCTTTTTGTCGTTTGGGCGCTAGGTAACTGATCTAATGCCTTATATTGACCGCATCAATATGGTGCAATTCCCACAATTGGTGCAATCAGTTATCGAATGTTTTCTCTCTCTGAGAACCAATAAAGTGCACCTAAGAAATTAACCACAAAGAATCAATAACTTAAAACCAAACTCTGTTGCACGTTTTTTGCGTAACCAAGTTGGAACGCATCTTGCGTTTACTGTTGAGTCTTTAATTAATTACGACATCAATTCGCACGGTTCTAGTGCAATTGAGACAAAGCTAAGGGAGAGAGCTTTAATGAGTCAAACGGTTAACCAAGTTCATAGCGCAGTACAGAGCTTGACGCAGAGTTCGGATACTCTGTTTTTATTATTAGGCGCCATCATGGTCTTCTTAATGCACGCAGGCTTTGCATTTTTGGAAGTAGGTACAGTTAGAAAGAAGAACCAAGTTAATGCGTTGGTTAAGATCCTCTCGGACTTTGGAGTCTCCGCCATTGCTTACTTCTTTATCGGTTATTGGGTCGCTTACGGCGCGCACTTTTTTGCCGACGCAGAAACGCTATCGCAAGGGAATGGATACGAGCTAGTTAAGTTTTTCTTCCTAATGACCTTTGCCGCAGCAATCCCTGCGATTGTATCCGGTGGTATTGCAGAACGTGCACGTTTCTATCCAATACTCATCGCAACACTGTTCACCGTAGGCTTTGTTTATCCATTCTTTGAAGGCATCATCTGGAACGGTAATTTTGGTTTCCAAGATTGGCTTGAGGCGCAATTCGGTCATGGCTTCCATGACTTCGCGGGCTCTGTTGTCGTTCATGGTGTTGGCGGCTGGATTGCATTGGTCGCGGTTTACTTCCTTGGCATGCGCAAAGGCCGTGTCCGCGCCGGCAAACACACTAACTTCGCACCATCAAACATCCCATTCTTAGCACTAGGTTCTTGGATCTTATGTGTGGGTTGGTTTGGCTTCAACGTGATGTCAGCTCAAGCTATCAATGGTATCAGCGGTCTCGTGGCAATGAACTCACTCATGGCAATGGTTGGCGGTATTCTTGCGGCTCTGATTGCAGGTAAAAATGACCCAGGCTTCATCCACAATGGTCCTTTAGCTGGTCTCGTCGCTATTTGCGCAGGCTCAGATTTAATGCACCCACTCGGCGCACTGGTAACAGGCGGCGTAGCTGGCGCATTGTTCGTTTACTTGTTTACTTACATGCAAAACAAAACACAGATAGATGATGTGCTAGGTGTGTGGCCTCTGCACGGTGTATGTGGTGCATGGGGTGGCATTGCAGCGGGTATCTTCGGTCAGCAAGCATTCTGGGGGCTAGGGGGCGTAAGCTTTACTGCTCAGATGGTTGGTACACTAGCGGGCATTACGGTGGCTTTAATCGGTGCATTGGTTGTCTACGGTGTGTTGAGCAAAGTAACTGGCCTAAGGTTAAGTGAAGAAGATGAGTTTAATGGCGCGGATCTTTCTATCCATAAGATCTCATCAATCAACGAAGACTGATCACGGTTCAATAGATAAACATCAAGCGGCTTCGGCCGCTTTTTTTGTGCCTATTTCATTTCTGAATAGCAGAGATCAAGCGAGTTATGTCACAAATAGCCAATGAATTCAGTTGGCTAAGACTATGGTCTAATCCCTAAAACTATTGTTGGAATTTGAACAGTGCTAAGCTGTTACCAAGTGACATATTGAAAAGGACGTTATATGCATTTCCCATACCGAAATATCGTAATTCTTACTGGCGCCGGTATCTCTGCGGAGTCGGGGATACAAACATTCCGAGCACAAGACGGATTATGGGAAAACCATAAAATCGAGGATGTTGCGACACCTGAAGGTTTTGCAAAAGATCCTGACCTTGTACAAGCGTTTTACAACAAGCGTCGTCATGGATTACAGAGTGAAAGTATCTTTCCAAATTCAGCCCACAAGGCGCTAGGAGAGCTTGAAGATAAGCTCGACGGCAAAGTAACCATCATCACTCAGAACATCGACAACCTGCACGAGAGAGGCGGTAGCAACAACATTATCCACATGCACGGTGAGCTTCTTAAGGCACGTTGTAGCGAGTCAAACCAAGTTATAGAGCACAAAGACGACATTCATACTGGTGAATTGTGCCATTGTTGCCAGATACCAGCTCAAATGCGTCCTCATATTGTGTGGTTTGGCGAAATGCCTTTGAGAATGGGTGACATCTATTCTGCACTCGAAGAAGCAGACCTGTTTATCTCTATCGGGACATCAGGCGTGGTTTATCCTGCTGCAGGGTTTGTACATGATGCTAAAATGCATGGAGCACATACGATCGAGATAAACCTCGAACCCAGTGCGGTTGAAAGTGAATTTGAAGAGAAACGTTACGGTAAGGCGAGTATCGAGGTACCTAAGCTAGTCGGTGAGCTATTGCTGTCAGAGAAGGGGTCTCTAACGGCCTGACCATTGTGCCAATAAATTGATTGACCCGCTTAAGGTTGGAACTTGAGAGCTCGTTATCAGCAACATTTATCATTTATCATTTATCATTTATCATTTATCAGTGGCAAACTGACATTTATTCAGATGAGGCTCTAGTCATCAGTTTGCCTTGTTGTCTCTATATTCAGGTAATTTGTTTCTAGATTAGGACAAGACGTGCACCAAGAGTTTTGAACAGGTCGTTGAGCTTTTTTCATTTCGTACATCGCCTTATCGGATTCAACCAATGCCTGTTTAAAATTATCTCGGCTGGTCACTTCGATACCGTAAGAAAAACTGATGTTCTCACCATGCAGTAAATTATTGACTTGGCTGACAAACTCACCACCACGACCGAGTTGAGCCGTTGCAACAAACTCATCACCACCCACTCTAAACACCATTTCATCTTCCAATTCAGTTTGCCTCAGAGCCTGAGAGAAACGAACAATCATTAAATCTCCAACTTTGTGGCCTTTAAGGTCGTTTGCCTCTTTTAGTCCATCTAAGTCGAAGTAAATGAGCTCAAACTCTGCAAGTTTGATCGCGTCAAACTTCTTGCGATTATACAAACCAGTAAGCTCGTCGCGTTTACCTTGGTCTTTGATTTTTCCAGTTAATTCTGTAATGCCGTAAGCGATCAATAGAAATGCGATTTGTAGCAACCCGTCTTCCAAGAAGGTATCTATTAGTTCATTTTGGTCAGCCCACTCATCAAGATGTTTAAGCTCGGTTGATACGTCATAAAATAGGTTAAAAATGAGTAATAGAGCGCCGTAGCGAAGAACTTTGTGGGGACGAATTGAATGACGCGCAACATAATAGATGTACATAGTGATCACGAGGGTATTTGTTTCGAAAAACAAATCATAGTTTGAATCAATATGAATAAATGAACTCAAGCCAAGCATCAACAGTGACGCTAACAGCATAAAAGTCACAACTAACAGGATAGGGTTTGCTTGCATATGTAATCGCACTTCGTATTGTTTGTTCAATCCTATATAATTTCTGAATAAAAATAAAGCGGCTTACGCCGCTTTATTTAACTTACTAGCAACAATTAAATTTTTGCTAACAAATTAGTTGTCTACTTTAAGTTTTTGAAAGAACTCGTCATAAATAACGCTCGCTTCGCCAACTTCGTCTTGCCAAACACCATTATCCATCACTGATTGTGGCGGGAAAACGTTCTTATCTTCAGAAAATTCTTTCGGAAGAAGAGGGTAAGCCGTTTTAACTGGTGTTGGGTAACCGATCTCTAGAGCAATTTTCGCAGCGTTCTCTGGGCGAAGTAGGAAGTCGATCATCTTATGTGCCGCTTCAGTGTTCTTAGCACCTGCTGGAATCGCTAGGCTATCCATCCAGAAGATAGCGCCCTTCTCTGGCCAGATAATGTCAATCGTTGCGCCTTCTTGACGTGCCATGTAAGCAGAGCCATTCCAAAGCATACCAAGAGACACTTCACCCGCTAGGTAAGGGTTCGCAGGGAAATCTGAGTTAAATACCAATACGTTTGGCATTAGCTTACGAAGTTCTTCGTACGCTTCTTTGATTTCTTCAGGATTAGTCGTGTTTGGAGAGTAACCCAGTTTAGACAGTGCGATATGGAAAACCTCACGAGAGTCATCCATCATCATCAATTGACCTTCCCACTGTGTATCCCACAGATCGCCCCAGTTTTTAACTGATGACTTGTCTAGCATATCTGAGTTGATACCAATACCCGTTGCGCCCCAGATGTATGGGATCGAGTAGTTGTTGTTTGGGTCAAATGGCTTATCTAAGTAATTTGGATCCAAATCTGCAAAGTGGCTTAGCTTAGTTTTATCAAGCTCTTGAAGCATGCCTTCTTTACGCATCTTAGAAACGAAGTAAGTAGAAGGAACGACCAAGTCGTAACCCGTACCTTGAGTTTTTAACTTAGCGTACATGCTTTCGTTAGACTCATAAGTTGAGTAATAGACTTTAATGCCAGTCTCTTCGGTGAAGTCTTCTAGTACTTCATTTGGAATATATTCAGACCAGTTGTAAAAATACAGTTCTTGGTCAGCTGCGAAAGAGGGTGTAGAAAGTAAAGTAGCAGCACACAATGCGCCGGTATACAGTGTTTTTTTCATTACTGTTCCGTTCATTTGTTTGATTTGGAGCTGGGTATTGAACCCAAAGTAAATGGATTTCTAAAAATCGCGCTAAATTATAGCAGTGATATAACAAAATAGGCAGCCTAAGCTGCCTATTGATTGATATTCTTATTTTTAACGTGTTGATTACCTAAATAGGCTTGTTAAGTAAACCAGTTACTTATTAGCCTCTGTTGACCGGAGTAATTAGATAACAAACTCGCTTACTGACCGGCTTTAAGCTTCATGAAGTAATCTTCGTACTTCACTGTCTTGTCGCCAACCGCAGCTTGCCATTCCACACGGTCAAGGTCTTCTTGTGACGGGAACAGCGCAGGGCTGTCTTTGAACTTCTCGTTAGACGCTTTAACTGCCGTTAGGTAGCCTGTGTCACGAGAGATTTGCTCTGCAATTTCTGGGCGAAGTAGGAAGTCGATCATCTTATGAGCTGCATCTACGTTTACCGCACCAGAGCTAATCGCAAAGTTATCAACCCAACCGATACCGCCTTCTTTAGGGAAAACAAGTTTGATTGGTAGACCTTCGTTTTGCGCAGCAGCAGCAGAACCATTCCAAAGCATACCAAGACCCACTTCACCAGACATGTATGGCGCACCAGGGTTATCTGAGTTAAATACTAGAACGTTCGGCATTAGCTTTTGTAGTTCAGCGTAAGCTTCGTCGATCTCTTTCTCGTTGGTTGTGTTACCAGAGTAACCTAACTTACGCAGTGCGATGTGGAACACTTCACGCGTGTCGTCCATCATCATCAGTTGGCCTTCAAGCTCTGGCTTCCATAGATCAGCCCAGCTTTGGAAGTCTTCCGGATCGTATATTTCAGTGTTAACAGCAAGACCTGTAATCGCAACTACGTGTGGAATAGAGTAGTCGTTGCTTGGGTCGTACGGCTTATCTAGGTAGTTAGTATCTAGGTTCTTGAAGTTGTACAGCTTAGTTTTGTCGATTTTTTGTAGCATACCTTCGTCACGCATCTTAGAAACGAAGTAAGTCGACGGCACAACTAGGTCGTAGCCTTTGTTATGTGTTTTTAGCTTTGCGTACAAGGTTTCATTCGACTCGTAAGTTGAGTAGATAACCTTGATTCCAGTTTCATCAGTGAACTGTTCTAGAATCTCACTATTGATGTAAGGTCCCCAGTTCATGAATACCAATTCTTTGTTATCTTTTGCAAATGATGATGCAGATAACATTGAAAGCGCACATGCACTACCAGCTAATAGAGTAGCCCATTTTTTCATTGACGTTAGCTCCAAACTAAACGTTGCCTAAAGGCAGTAGATAGAAAAACAGAATGGCAATTTACCATTCTGTTTATGAATAACACTTTTGTTAAACTTGAATCTTATCAAGTCCGTCTCAGTAAAGAGTAGGAGACTTACTTGATTTTCTCTCTCGCTAACAACTGAGAAATAATCACCAGTATTAACGACACCACTAACATCACTGTTGCTAGGGCGTTGACCTCTGGAGATATACCGACTTTAACCATCGAGTAAATCTTCAGTGGCAAGATTTCGTAAGTTGGACCTGTTACGAAAGAGCTGATGATCACATCGTCCAAAGACAGAGTGAAGCTCAATAACCACCCCGCAGCAACCGCTGGCTTAGCAAGAGGCAGGATGATCTGTTTTAGAATCGTCCACTCACTTGCACCTAAGTCTTTTGCTGCTTCTAGCATCTTCACATCAAAGCCATTCAAGCGACTGTAGACCGTGACCACAACGAACGGTAAACAGAAAGTAATGTGCGCTGCAAGTAGGGTAAAGAACCCAAGTTGCACACCCATAACCAAGAATAGCGCAAGAAGCGAAATCGCCATTACGATATCTGGTGACATCATCACGATGAACAACATGCCATTGACGATGCCTTTACCTTTAAATTGGTAACGGAATAGGGCAACGGCTGTCAGGCTTCCGACAATCGTTGCGGCAGTCGCTGAGAACACCGCTACGTTGATCGAATGCCACGCAGCCTGCATTAGGCTGTCGTTGTTAATCAGTGCGTCATACCACTTGGTGGTAAAACCACCCCATTTCATGCCGAATTTATTGGCATTAAATGAGTTTGCAATCAATACGATAATAGGTAGGTATAGAAAAGCGTATACCAGCGCCATAAAGCTGAACTTAACTGTGCGACCCATTAGTCTAGCTCCACTTTCTTATTCAATAACTTGCCTGCACGGTAGTAGGCATAAAGCATCACAGCCATTGCCACGGTCAGTGCAATACTCGTCGCAGCGCCAAACGGCCAGTCCCGAGCATTAAGTACTTGGCTCTTAATCACGTTACCAATCAGCAGGTTCTTTGCTCCGCCTAATAGGTCAGAGATGTAGAACATACCTAATGCAGGTAATAACACCAATAAACAACCGCCGACAATACCTGGCATAGTCAGTGGTAACACGACTTTCAATAGCGTTTGCAGTTTGTTCGCACCTAAATCTTTAGCCGCTTCTAAATAAGTGTCGTCTAGCTTTTCGATTGCTGAGTACAACGGCAAAATCATGAACGGGAGTAGGATATACACTAAACCGATCATTACTGCCGTTTCTGAATACATAATACGAAGTGGCTTATCGATAATGTCTAACGCCAACAAGCCTTTGTTCAACACACCTTGAGTACCCAGAACCACTTTTAATCCGTAAGTACGAATCAGTGAGTTAGTCCAAAATGGCACAATCACTAAAAACAACATGATTGGACGCCACTTCGCTGGCATTTTTGCCACGATATAGGCGAACGGGTAACCAATAATTAAACAAAGCAGGGTAGCAACGATTGCCATATAGAAAGAGTGCATCAGCACTTTAAAATACAGCGGATCAGCCAAACGCACATAGTTATCGAGAGTAAAAGTCATCTCAATCAAGTTAGCTTCATCACGAGTTAAGAAACTAGTACCGATGATCATGATGTTTGGAATCATCACGAACAGCACTAACCAACCTGTGATTAAAGCAACAATTGCGTTTTGTAAATTAAACTTCTTGCTCATCTTCTAATACCACTTCCCAGCTCTCAACCCAAGTTACTGCAACTTTTTGGCCCAGTGAGTGATCAACATCAGGGTCATCTTCGTTGAAGAATTCACTAACCATGACACGCATACCCGACTCAAGTTCTACGACTGAATCTAATGTCATGCCTTTATAGGTTCGCTCGACAATGTGACCAACAATACCGCGTTGCTCAGATTCTTTGATTTCTTCGATACGAAGATCTTCAGGGCGAAGCAATACTTGCAGTTTTTGACCCGGTGTTACGTCTTTATCGTGATAGATAATGGACTCTTCACCTTCGATTGTCGCAACAATGCGCTTTTCATCTTGACGAGATTTAGCTGTCGCTTCGAATACGTTAATTTCACCAATGAAACGCGCTACAAATAGGTTCTTAGGCTCTTCGTAGATCTCTCTTGGTGTTCCGTCTTGTTCAATCACGCCATCACGCATAACAATAATGCGGTCGGACATAGAGAGTGCTTCTTCTTGGTCATGCGTTACAAAAATGAACGTGATACCAAGTTGGCGTTGCAGTTGTTTCAGCTCGATTTGCATCTGTTTACGTAGTTTGTAATCCAGAGCAGATAAAGATTCATCCAACAAGAGAACTTTAGGCTTATTAACGACAGCACGAGCGATTGCGATACGTTGCTGTTGGCCGCCAGATAGCTGGTGTGGCTTTCGTTGTGCCATTTGCTCTAAGCGCACCATTTTCAAAGCATCCATTACACGAGGTTCAATCTCGCTGCTTGGAACTTTCTGCATGCGTAAGCCAAATGCCACATTATCGAAAACGGTCATATGCGGGAATAGGGCATAGCTTTGGAAAACAGTGTTTACATGCCTTTGTTCAGCAGGAACTTGGGTTACGTTCTGTCCAGCTAATAGTATTTCACCACTATCCGCCGTTTCAAAACCCGCAATCATTCTTAGCACGGTTGTTTTACCACAACCTGATGGGCCTAAAATCGTGAGAAACTCACCATGATTTACGTTTAAATCCAGATTGCCGATGACTTCCTTACCATCGAAACTTTTACTGATGCCAGTTAGCTGTACTACTGGCTTCCCTACTGATTTTTTAGCGTTCAACGTCTGTTTTTCTCCACCTTGGTTCTATTTGAGACCTGTTGCTATACACCTCTAAGGCGCGCATCATAATCACCAAAAACGTGAATTCAAAGCATTTTTTATCTTTCGAAGACAAAAAATTCGCAGGTAAAAGTAAACATCCTTTACCATACTGTTATTTGTTGGGTTCACACCCTAACAAGTGTCTAATTATTAACCATTAAGACGTAAAAGCAAGCCTTGTTACAGATTCATATTTTAGTTTGCATCCGACATATGGGTATAATGAAGGTAATTTTTTATCAATAAGTTAGGTGCCTTCGTTTAGTTGGCGCACCTAGGTATCAATATGAACAACGACATCGAAAAAGATTTTAATTTGGGCGGTAGTATCGACCGTGCACTTTCCGGCGATTATGAGCTCAAAGCAACGGCTGTATTCCAAGAGGCTTGGAAACATACGATAAGTCACTTTCTTTCGTTTTCCCCTGCGATTGTTGCGCTGATGTTCGTACAATTGGCTATCTTTTATATCGCACTAAAGCTGCAACTTGGTGACCCAGCAGTGATCTTAGATGCGGTAATCGACCCTGAGGCCTTTACACCCCAGATCGTTGAATCGATTTTCATTGCGAATTTTAGCTATGAAGTCGTCAGTGCACCCATCTATGCCGGCATCTGTTTAATGGCAATGAGCCATGCTGCAGGTCTTCAAACTAAAGTGCGCCACATAGGCAAAGGTTTACAGTTTACGATCCCCGTTATTCTAGTGACTTTGTTCAGCCTAATGCTTCAAGGCATCGCTGGTATGATTCTGCCATTTCTGTCTATCTACTTCTCACTTGCGTTCAGCAACTCAATTCTGCTGATTTGTGATAAAAAAGTTCCACCGATGCAATCGCTATTACTTTCTCTAAGAGCAGTAAATAAGAAGATCTTCGTTGTCGCGTCTATATACCTAATGGTTATGCTGATGTTCATCGTTGCTGCGATGATGTACGGCATTGGCTTGATCTTCGTTCTTCCATTCTTCTTCCACGTGAAAGGTATCGTTTACCGTGAGATGTTTGGCATAAAGCTGAAGATAATTGCATCAGACCGCCCAATGAGCGATGACGATAGCGATGGCGATAGCGATGGCGATAGCGATGGCGATAGCGATGGCGATGGCGATAGCGATGGCGGTAACAATAACGGCAACAACAGTAGCCATGGTAACAAGAACAAAAACCCGCAGGTCTTCGATGCGTAATAACGACAAAGGCAGCGCGAGTAAATCTCTTGCGCTCAAAGTAACAACACTAGCAATCGTGGGTTCTATTTCACTGATTGGCCCTTACCTTTACCAAGAAGAAGAACGGCGACGTACGACAGAACAAAGCTCTAATTCAGCAGACCAATTTGATGACTTAACTGTTGCTTCAAGCGCACCAAATTTTGCTGCTATTAAGGATGTAAACGAGAAAAAAGACGCGTTTTTCTCGTTCCTACGCCCAAGCATCAAGATTGAAAACAAACGTATCACCAAAGAGCGTGCGTTTTTAACCAAGATCTCTGAATCAGGTATTACGAATATTGATTCAGAAGACATGTCGTATGCGAAAAGGCTAGGGAAGTTATACAGCTTGCCAGTGCAATCTTCAGGATTAGATCAAGCTTGGCTTACGGAAATGCTTAGTCGCGTAAACGTACTGCCAGAGGCGCTTGTATTAACACAGGCTGCCAATGAATCGGCTTGGGGGACATCACGTTTCGCCACCAAAGCAAACAACTATTTCGGACATTGGTGTTACAGCAAAGGTTGTGGCCTTGTTCCGCTACAACGTAACGAAGGCAGCTCGCATGAAGTAGCAACATTTTCTTCAAGCCAAGAATCCGTACACCGTTACTTCATGAACCTTAATCGTAACCGTGCCTATGCAGATTTAAGAGCCATTCGTGCGCAACTGGCAGCAAATGGTAATGATCTGTTAACCAAAGAAACGGCGACCGAATTGACCAATGGCTTGTTAAAATATTCTGAGCGAGGTTCAGACTATGTGACTGATTTACAAGCTATGATCCGTCACAACAAGGTATACTGGGAAAAGTAACTCATTTGGATATCCGTTTGATTGACTTCTTTAGTCAATTTGACACCAAGCAATATCGCAAAAGAGCAGCTCATTGGCTGCTCTTTCTATTTATAAACGCTCAACTTCAACAAGATTATAATAATGAAAAAGACAGCTATCGCTTTATTAGCCACTTTAAGTTTTGGGGTTTCTCTTCCAGCTTCGGCGCAAGAATACATGTTCACGTATTCTAAACTCTATACTCAGCTGAAAAACAACACCAAAGAAGGGCACGATGATGTCAAAGTTGCGGTGTTCTTTGTTGACCAACAAGCACAGAAAACCTGTCACATCAGCAAAGCTTGGATGGAGAAAGAAGAGCACTACGAAGAGCTAAAAGTATCTCCTGCGAATGAGCTGCTTCTACCTGTAGATCAAAACCTGCGCTCAGCAAATCCTCTTATCTTTGTACAAACCCAAGAGCAAGAGTGTGCATATTCGCTCGTTGTAATGACTCAAGAGCCTTTAGCTGGCGATGTTGAAGTTGCACAGCTAGAAAGCCTGTTACCACAGATGCAGGCAATGCTAGAAGACGTCAGCGGCATGTTCTCTAGCTGGTTCACACCTGATATCCAAGGGTTAACGTTGGAGTTCAATGACAAGCTTGAAGGCAACATTGCTCTATCTAACGGTAAACAGATCCCAATTAAAGAAGGCCGTGTTAAATTCACCTTAGAAGAGCTCAATGGAAGTGACAGCATCACTTTACCAGAGCCAACGGTTCGCGTATTACCGTACATTCCCGCGCAATAAGTCTAGCTAAAAGCACTCCCTACGCTTTGAGGAAGTAGTTCTTAAGCAGCCTGGTCTTTTAGAGAAGGCTGCTTTTCTTTGTCTACTATACAAACCTCGAATTTGTTAAGACGCGTTTATCTAACCGTTTAGAGAGCTTAAAGCTCAAAAGAAGCGGAATCTTTCCAATACTCAGCTTGTTAATCCTGCCGTTACTATTTCAACATCAAATAAAAATCCGTATAATCCACGCCCTAAAACAGTCCCACTAGCAATCTACAGTCGGTAATACGACGGTGTGAGAGTCGCAATGAACCAAAACGAAAATAAAAAAGAAACACTTGAATTCAACAAGCTTCAGAAACGTCTGAGACGAAATGTTGGAAATGCCATCGTTGACTACAACATGATCGAAGAGAATGACGTAGTAATGGCATGCATTAGTGGCGGTAAAGATTCATTTGCGATGCTAGATATTTTGCTACGTTTACGTGAAGCTGCACCTATCAAATTCGATGTTGTTGCCGTAAACCTAGACCAAAAACAACCTGGCTTTCCTGAGCATATTCTTCCTGAGTACTTCGAAACTCTGAACATTCCTTACTACATCGTAGATAAAGATACGTACTCCGTAGTTAAAGAGAAAGTGCCAGAGGGTAAAACAACTTGTGGTCTATGTTCTCGTCTTCGTCGTGGTACTTTGTACTCGTTTGCAGAGAAAATTGGGGCGACTAAGATTGCTCTTGGCCACCACCTAGACGATATTGTTGAGACGATGTTCCTGAACATGTTCCACGGTGCACGCTTGAAAGCAATGCCGCCAAAATTGCGTTCTGATGATGGCCGTAACGTTGTTATTCGTCCACTGACTTATTGTCGTGAAACGGACTTAATCCAATACGCAGAGCACCTAGATTTCCCAATCATTCCTTGTAACCTGTGTGGCTCTCAAGAGAACCTACAGCGCCAGAACATTAAAGCAATGTTGATTGATTGGGATAAGAAAACGCCAGGTCGTGTTGAGAAGATCTTCAAGTCAATTCAGAACGTAAGTCCAAGCCAACTGGCTGACCGAGAACTGTTTGATTTCGTAAACCTTCCACTAGACCGTAGTGAAGATCGCAAGGCCTACGAATTCGAAGAAGCTGAAATTTCCTCATCAAATATCGATGAGTCAATGTTCATCGACGTGACTAACGTATAATACCAATCGTAGTAAATAATTGTTCATCCTAGCTGGTTAAAACACTCGATAACATCGTTAGAAATTTTGATTGTAGAATAACTACTTATCGAAAATTTCTGCCTTGTTCTCAAGCATTTTTCCTGCGCTATTTATTATCACTTACTTACTGTGATTGGTATAACGAGATATTCGCGATTCTGTATTTGGAATGGCGGAAGCTCTAGATAATTAAAAACGCCTCAAGCAGTGCTTGAGGCGTTTTTTTATGATTTTAAATCAGCTATAGGGTATTAACCTATAGACAAATTAGGATCAAGTGGACTGACGTAACCCGACGGTTTAAGAGCAAGTACGTCACAGTTAATCTTGTCGATGACATGTTCCGCAGTATTACCAATAAACACGGCAGACAATCCAGTACGGCCGGTTGTACCAAGAATCACCATAGCAGCGTTGTTTTCAGACGCGACACGAGGAATAACATCTTCTGGCAAGCCTTGCTCAACAACAGTTTGCTCTTCACTCATACCGTGTTTCTGGCGCAACGCTTTCATCGCTGTTAAGTGATGACCACGAACCGCGTCAGTATAAGAGGTTGGGTCAAACTCTGGCAGCTCGATTGTGATATTAGCAGGTGTCACCGGGTAGGCGTTTACCAATAGCGGCTCAGCATCTAAACGACCTGTGATTTCAAGTAACCTGTCGACCATCGTATCATTGAGCTCTAAGTGAGCTTCGGTTTCAGAGCCAACATGGACTGAAGCGTAAATCTTCGCGTGTTCTGGCCAGAAATCATTTTTAACCAATAGCACTGGGCTAGGGCATTTTCTCAATAAGTGCCAGTCGGTAGGAGTAAAGATGACAGATTCTAAGGTATCGTGCTTACGCGTACCTTTGATTAGGATGTCATGCTCGCCACTGTAAACCTCTGCAATGATCGCTTCATACGGGCGGTTATGCCAAACCACTTGCACGTTAAATTCAATAGAATCATCAAGGTAAGGAGCCGCCACTTTATTCATCCAAATTTCACGTTGATGAATTACGCCTTTACGCATTGCGTCTCTTTCATCGACAGAGAGCATAGATGTCATGTCATACGAGAAATCGTAGATCGATAAAAAGAAAGTGATGTGGCTTGTTGATGTGCTTTTCTTGGCAAGTTGGATAGCACGAACTAGAGCAGGTTGCTCATCGTGATTAATGTCTGCGACAACTAAAATTTTGTTATAGATACTCATAACTAAGCCTACTTTTCAGACCGAACATATAAATAATGTAGCGTAGTTATGGAGAGAATAAGAGAAATATAAGAGGTTTTAAGAGAGAAACATGATGTAGCTCATTATTGAACTACATCATTGATATCTAGACTATTCTTTTGAAACGCCAGCAAGTTCCATCAACGCATCGTGATCTTCGATAGTGATATATTTGCCTTTAACGCTCAAGATGTCTGCTTTTTGGAAGCGACCTAAAAGACGGCTAATTGTTTCAACAGTCAAACCAAGGTAGTTACCAATATCGCCACGAGTCATCGTTAGGCGGAACTCACGTGGGCTGAAGCCACGTTGAGAGAAACGAGTAGAAAGGTTGTAAAGGAATGCAGCAAGACGCTCTTCCGCGTTCTTCTTAGAAAGAAGCAGAATCATTTCTTGGTCACCTTTAATCTCATTACTCATCAGACGCATAATTTGCTGACGCAATTTAGGCATTTTGCCTGATAGGTCGTCTAAAATTTCGTATGGAATTTCACAGACCATAGAAGTTTCTAACGCTTGTGCGAAACTAGGGTGCATGTCACCAGTAATCGCATCGAAGCCAACAAGATCGCCCGCTAGGTGGAATGCAGTAATCTGCTCATCACCTTGCTCGGTAATCGTGTAGCTCTTGATCGTTCCAGAGCGAATAGCGTACAGAGATTTAAGCTCGTCACCGGCTTTAAATAACTCTTGGCCTTTTTGAATAGGCTTTTTTCTCTCAATGATCTGATCAAGTTGATCGAGTTCAGATTCATTCAAAGTAAACGGAATACAGAGCTGGCTAATACTACAATCCTGGCAATGGATCGCACAGCCACCAGACTGAACACGTTTCGTCACAGGCTTTTCAGAAATCATAACAATCTTTCACTATTTGATATACGTCAATATTTTAGCATTCCTTAATCCTAAAGGGTAGTAAAAAAACCGGATTAAAGACGCCGCTATACGGTATAAATAATAAGCTGTAGCGCCATATAACCGGTATAGAAGCCGTAAATGAGGATTAAAATTGCACCAAACTGACGAAATAAGTCAGCTTGTTGCAGTTTTTTGAGGAAATTTGCACCCATTCCAACCGTGAGCATCGCAGGGAGGGTTCCTAAACCGAAAGCAAGCATGATACCCGCTCCGTTATACCAACTTCCTGATACGGCCGCCCATGTCAGCATAGAATAAACAAGGCCACATGGTAACCACCCCCAAATGAAACCAAATGGTAGAGCGTGACTAGGATGCTTCAATGGTAGAAATGATTTACCGACAGGAGAGATATAGCGCCATAGTTTTTGTCCGACTTTTTCAAAAAACAACAAGCCGAACCACCATTTGCCAATATACAAACCTAAGACGATCATAAAGCCAGCAGCAAATAATCGCAGCCAACCTAGCAGAGCGTTAAAATCGCTTAGCTGACCTATAGAAGAAATTGCACCGCCAATCACACCGCCAATCACGGCATAGCTTAGCAAGCGTCCTAGGTTATAAAGCAGGGGAATGACAGGGGAAGGTTTACTGTTTCCAATTGAAAGAAGCGACGCAATGCCACCACACATTCCCATGCAGTGACCTGCGCCGATCAACCCAACAACAAAGGCTCCGATCCAATCAGGCGTCATCGTTCTTTTTGTCTAAGTTAGTTTGGCTTTCTACGTTAGTTTTCTCGTTCTTAACAGGTTTACTATCAGAATGGTGAAGAGCATTAGTGTCTTCATCAAACAGAATGTTGTGGCCTTGACGCTCAAGGTCTTCAAACTGCTCACTCTTAACGGCCCACAGAAAGATACCGACAGCGATGCACACAAGTACGATCGCAATTGGAATAAGTATGTATAAACTTTCCATTATTTACCTTACTCTTTTAAGAGCCTTAACGAGTTAGACACAACAATAATAGAGCTAGCAGACATGCCAACAACGGCAATGTATGGAGCAACCAAACCCGCTACGGCCAATGGAAGAATAAGTAAGTTATACCCCAACGACCACGCTAAATTTTCACGGATTATCTTACGCGTTTTAAGCGCTAATGTTCGTGATTTAAGTAATCTATCGAGTTTGTCACCCAATAACACCATATCCGCTGAGGCTTTCGCCACGTCGGTACCGCCGCCCATAGCAACCGAAAGGTGTGCACCTGCAAGAATCGGCGCATCGTTAATACCGTCACCAACCATCATGGTGATGTCACTAGCGTCTCTAGAGTTTAAATAAGCCAGTTTATCTTCCGGCTTCGCGTTAGCAACAATGTCAGTAATACCAATCTCTGCCGCAACAGGTTTCGCGTTAATCAAGGAATCGCCAGTCAGCAGCGTGGTTTTGATTCCCGCTTCTTTGAATTGCTTAATGAACTCAATACTTTCTTTACGAATCGGGTCTTCATAAGTGAATGTTGCGATATGTCGACCAGACATCGACAAGTAAATACCATTGCTTTCCGATGTTTGTGCATCACCAAGAATGAATTCACTGCTGCCGATAGCGACTTCTTGTCCATTCCACTCACCAGTGATACCAGAGCCAATTACGTTATTGACAGACTCTACTTCGATATCATCAGAAAGATGAGTCTTGAACGCTTTCGCAATAGGGTGGTTAGCATGTTGCTCTAGGCTCGCCGCTACTTTCAGACAGGTGTCTTTGTCAAGTTCTGCGAAGGTTTCAACTTGGCTGATACGAATATCACCCTCGGTCAACGTACCTGTTTTATCTATGATCAAGTGATTCACTTTGCACAAAGTTTCAAACACATGGCCTTTGCGCAGCAAGATACCGAAATTACCCATACGAGAAGTTGAGCAGGTGATGGCTGTCGGTGTTGCAAGCGATAGAGCACAAGGACATGTCGCAACAAGTACCGAGAGCATAATCCAGAAAGCATCTTCTGGACGTGTTTGGTGCCAGTAAAACCAAGTGCCGAACGAGATAACCAGAATCACAGCAACAAAGTATCGAGCAACCACATCGGCAATCTCAGCGATGCGAGGCTTAGACAGCTGCGCTTCATCCTGAAGGCGAACGATATTGGAAATCACGGAATCAGCTTTAGACGTCATCACTTCCAATTCAAACGATTCATCACCATTCAATGTACCAGCAAATACGGTATCGCCTTCATTCTTAACCACATGAATCGATTCGCCAGTCAGCATGGATTCATCAATATGAACTCTACCAGACAGTACTTTACCATCCGCAGGGATATGCTCACCGGGTAGAACCCGAATCTGATCGCCAACCTTCAAGGTTTTTACCGGAACTTGCTCACCGTCTAACGTTGTCGCCATCGCAGGAACCAACTTAAGCAGGTTACCACTCGCGGCTGCTGCTTTACGACGCGCGCGCATCTCAAGGAAACGACCAAGCAACAAGAAGAAGGTGAACATCGAGATAGATTCAAAGAACACTTCGCCTTGCTCTGTCACCGTTGCCACTAAACTCGCAACATAGGCAAACAATAGAGCGATCGACACAGGAACATCCATGCCCAAGGTTCGGCCTTTAATACTACGCCAAGCGTTAATATAGAACGGTAATGCAGAGTAGAGCAGTACAGGCGTTGCGAAGATCAAACTCACCCAACGAAAGTAGCTTTTGAATTCCGGCTCAAGGCTGCCAAAAACTTCAAGATAAAGCGCCACAGCCAGCATCATGACCTGCATGGTTGCTAACCCAGCAACACCGAGGCGATAAAGGTAGTTCTTCATCGAGCGATGATAAGCGGCTTCTTGTTGGTCAGCCTCGAATGGTGCAGCTTTGTAGCCCAACCTATGAATCGCGGATAGCAACTCGCTCAGTTTGGCCTGAGTGTTGTCCCAACTAAGCAAAGCACGGTTGGTCGTGGTATTAACACGAATACTCACAACGCCAAGCTTTGAAGAAACTTGCTTCTCAATAAGCCAAGCACAAGCCGCACAAGAGACACCATCTAGTGACAATGTCACCTCAGAGATGTTTTCGGAGTTACGGACGAACTCCAATTGAACATCTTCATTGTCGTAATGACTCAGTGCCAGAAGCTGCTCTGGCACCAAATCTGCTTTTTCAGCAGGAGCAGTACGGTATTGGTAATAAGAGACCAAACCGCTATCTATGATTGTCTGGGCTACGGTTTCGCAACCCGGACAACACATCGGACGAACCGATCCTAAAATTTCTACTTTAAAATCCGTTTCCGCTGGTACATCTTCACCGCAGTGATAACAGGATTCACACATAAGCTTTAATTCGTTAGTTGAGTAGGAGTATCAATAGGGAAGTTCATGCGACCTTGCACTAACCATTCAGAATCATGCGGAGAAAGCTCAATAAACCATGGTCCTTGCATTTCGTGATCCAAAGTCATGGTGTAGTTGCCTTTCGCATCCGCTGTCAGTAGTTGAGTAAAATCGCGGTCAGGCAGTGTTCTGTGAACAAACATTGCGTTAATCGCAGGGAAGTGATCGAGTTTACCTTTCTCAAGAGTAATGATAACTGAGTTACCTTTCTCGTTAACTGAAGCTGAAAGGCCGAGTTCCTTTGCAATATTTACTTTTGAAATGTCGACATTAATGCCTTTTCCTTTTTTATAGTAATCCTCAGTCACTAGGTCTACAGAGTTCTGTGTGAACACAATAACCGTCATGATGGTCCAAATAACTACTGTCGCTGGCAACGCGATTAAGAACCACGGCCAAAACTGTTTATACCAAGGCTTTACCATAAAAAAGATCTCAAAAAAGAATAAAAAGAAGGGGTTATAAAATAAAGGAAAGACAGCCTCTTAGAAAGAGGCTGTTATTGAAATGTTACTTATTATCCGAGTTGCTTAAGCTCCACACGTATGATGAAATCAGTTGTACTTTATCCTCGCCTAGAATGTCTTTCCAAGCAGGCATCACGCCAGAGCGTCCGTACATTACTGTTTCCGTCACAGCTGCGCGAGAGTCGCCAAACAACCAGTCGCGGTCAGTCAGGTCAGGTGCACCTACAGCAGGGTTACCCTTACCATCTGTACCGTGACATGCAGCACATACAACAAAGCGTGCTTTACCAGCTTCAGCTTCACGAGCATTCACACTACGTCCAGAAAGGCTAAGCGTGTAGCTAACCACTTCTTTAACGCCTTGCTCGCCAAGTGCATCTTTCCAGCCTGGCATTTGGCCAACACGACCATGCATGATTGTTGTCACGATAGCTTGTGGTTCACCACCATATAGCCATGCGTCATCAGTTAGGTTAGGAAAACCTTTTTGACCACGAGCATCAGAGCCGTGACACTGAGAACAGTTTTGCAAGAATAAACGTTGGCCCACTTTAATTGCGTCAGCATCTGATGCAATGTCAGGGACAGAACGTAAACCATTTTCGTCGTGAGCTAGCTTTTTGAATGCTTCACCAAAATAGGTGTTGGCGTCATCAAGCTCTTTCGCGTACTCGTCTAACTGCTTGTTCGCTTGAGCCGCAGCAATCGAAGAGCGAGACTCTTCAATACTACGAACTTCTTGGTTTGAACTTGTCCACCCTAGTAGACCTTTAAAATTGCCAAGGCCAGGGTAAAGAGCAAGGTAAACCGCTGCAAACACAATCGTACTGATGAAAAGGTATGTCCACCATTTTGGTAGTGGGTTATTAAGCTCACGAATACCATCGTATTCATGGCCCATATCATGACCTTCTTCTACGCCAGTTCGATCTTTAAAACACCAACGAAGCAAGACAGCACAACCAATTAGGGTACCAATCGTAATCGCACTAACCCAGATACTCCAGAATGTACTCATTACTTTGTCACTCCTTGATTTTTAGAACTTGTTGCCGGCTCGTCGTCTGCAAACACTAGGTTCGCATCTTCGTCGAAACGTGATTTACGATTCTTGCCGTATGCCCACCAAACGATGCCGATGAAGCAAGCAAAAACAGTAACAGTCCAAACACTTTGAAATGTAATAATGTCCATAATTATTCCTTATTTCATTGCGTGGCCAAGCGATTGAAGGTAAGCGATGATTGCATCCATCTCTGTTTTTCCTTCAACATCTTGTTTAGCGTTAGCAATTTGTTCGTCTGTGTAAGGAACACCAAATTGATTACGGAAGAGTTCAAGCTTCTGTTGAGTCAATTTGCCATCAAGTACATTCTCAGCAAGCCATGGGAAACCAGGCATGTTTGATTCAGGAACAAGTTCACGAGGGTCGATAAGGTGAACACGGTGCCACTCATCAGAGTAACGATCACCAACACGCGCTAGATCTGGACCAGTACGCTTAGAACCCCATAAGAATGGGTGTTCCCAAACGCTTTCGCCCGCTACAGAGTAGTGACCGTAACGTTCAGTTTCAGATCGGAAAGGACGAATCATTTGGCTGTGACATACGTTACAGCCTTCGCGGATATAAATATCACGACCTTCCATTTCCAGAGCAGAGTAAACGCGTAGATTTTCTACAGGTTCAGTCGTCTGCTTTTGGAAAATAAGAGGGGTAATTTCTACTAAAGCACCAAAACTGATAGCAATAACGATCAAGATCGCCAGTAGGCCAACGTTCTTCTCTACCAACTCATGTCGATTATTTGAATTTGAGCTCATTCTAAATCTCCTTAAGCCGGTTGAGGGATAGCTTTAAGGCTATCTTTAGGTGCAGAAACAGTTTTGTACGTGTTGTATGCCATTAAGAACATACCAGATAGGAAGATGAAGCCCCCTAAGAAACGTACAAAGTAGAACGGGTAAGATGCTTCTACAGATTCAACGAAGCTGTAAGTTAATGTACCGTCAGAGTTAACTGCACGCCACATCAGACCTTGCATCACACCAGAGATCCACATTGCAACAATGTAGAAAACCGTACCAATCGTTGCTAACCAGAAGTGAACATTGATTAGAGATACAGAGTACATACGCTCTTGACCAAATAGTTTAGGAACTAAGTGATAAACCGAACCGATAGAAACCATTGCAACCCAACCTAACGCACCAGAGTGAACGTGACCGATAGTCCAGTCCGTGTAGTGAGATAGTGCGTTAACCGTTTTGATTGCCATCATAGGGCCTTCGAAAGTCGACATGCCGTAGAATGATAGAGAAACGATTAGGAAACGTAGGATAGGGTCGTAACGTAGCTTATGCCACGCACCAGATAGAGTCATAATACCGTTGATCATGCCACCCCAAGATGGAGCAAACAGAACCAAAGACATAACCATACCTAGAGACTGAGTCCAGTCTGGAAGTGCTGTGTAGTGTAGGTGGTGAGGACCAGCCCAAATATACAGAGACACAAGAGCCCAGAAGTGAACAATCGACAAACGGTAAGAGTAAACAGGGCGACCAGCTTGTTTAGGAACGAAGTAATACATCATACCTAGGAAACCAGCTGTCAATAGGAAGCCTACCGCATTGTGTCCGTACCACCATTGCACCATTGCATCGATCGCTCCGGAATAAATCGAGTACGATTTAAACGCAGATACAGGAACAGCCAGGCTGTTAACGATGTGCAACACGGCAACCGTGATGATGAAGGCTCCGAAGAACCAGTTAGCTACATAAATGTGCGATGTCTTACGCTTAATCATGGTTCCGAAGAACACGACCGCATAAGCTACCCACACAAGAGTAATAGCAATATCGATTGGCCATTCAAGTTCTGCGTATTCTTTACCAGAGGTTAAACCTAACGGTAAAGTAATTGCAGCGGACAGGATAATCGCTTGCCAACCCCAAAAGGTAAAGGCTACGAGAGGGCCACCAAAGAGACGCGTCTGACAGGTACGTTGCACAACATAATATGATGTTGCAAACAGCGCACTTGTACCGAACGCAAAAATAACCGCATTAGTATGCAGGGGACGTAAACGACTGTACGTCAGCCACGGCGTATCAAAGTTTAGCTGTGGCCAAACTAATTGAGCGGCAATCAAAACACCAACGCCCATACCGACAATACCCCACAAAATTGTAACGAGGGTAAATTGACGGACGACCGTATAGTTGTAGTTTTGTTCAAGCTGCTTTTCTTGGCTCATTTGCATGCTTCCAATTTCTTATTTACTACACTTTACTTCCAACACGACTCACGTCGTAATGCCACCCAAATTAGAAAAGGAAATTCAGCCTATTCAGAGCTTTATTTCCACTTGCTGATTTTAAAAAAAAGTGGCATTTTCAACGCGACACTATACTTGAATTAACAAATCAATGACAGAGTAGTAACCTTACGCTTGGTCTGGAATTGGATTTTTATTTAAAAACTTTGAACTTTGTAACAAGGAGTAAAGATTATAATGGCGGCACAAAAGCTAACAAAGGGCAGGCTTGTTCAAATTATCGTCATGTTGGTTATTTTAATAGCTGCATTTACTTGGAGAACAGTGACATACGACAATGACGAAACAGTAAACTGTATAATTTCTAAACCTTGCCAAATTACTATTGATAAACATAATGTTTTAATTTCGGGTGATAACCTAGGGTATTCGATCGAAACATCTAAAACTGGTAAATTTATCATTAACTATAATGAGAGCGGAACTCTAGAAGAAAAAGGGGCATCAATTTGGCTGTTACGAACGAACGCTCAGAACTCCTCAATAACGGTTACATTTCCACAACAGATAGCCATACTTTCTGTAAACCTTTCTAAGGAATAACACAGTAACAAGATAGTCTCGCCTCAATTCTTTTGATAGAAATATGTACTAAGTCAGTGAAATAGATTGTATAAAAGTGTTATAAAGAGAGCATTAATAAAATCTTCCGAGATCTATGAAATTTCTATCAAAAGTCTCTTATTCCCTAGACGATAAAATCGCAGTAGATGAACTGCTCAGTGGGGTGGCAAACCCTGACGATATTGCCTGTCTTATCTGCTACTGCACCGAAGAGTACTCCACACTTGCTGTGCAGAGATATTTGGTAGATGCGCTCCCGAATACACCAATACATGGCTGCACCACTTGTCACGGTATTATGACCGAAACAGGGTTCCATTCAGGCCCTGTGATTGGGATACTCATCATCTATGATTCCGGGATCAATGCCTACGGTACCGGCATCAGTCACTTTGGCGACTCCATAGACCGTAGTACATTCAGCGCCATCGATAAAGCATTAAAGAACGCCAACCGAGAAGGTGAAATACCCGATCTTATCTTGCTCCATTCCACCCCGGGAAATGAAGAGAAGGTGATGGCGGCCATCGATAACAAATTTGGCACAGAGGTGCCGATTATTGGTGGAAGCGCAGCAGACAATCAAGTGTCTGGAAATTGGAGTATCTTTACCGAAGAAGCTCTTGCTATTAATGGCGTCTCTTTAACAGTGTTTTTTGCGTCACAATCCATCTATTCATCTTTTAGCGCCGGTCATACACCCACCCAGTATTCAGGCACCGTCACCAAAGTAAGAAATAGAATATTGTTAGAGATCGACCATAGGCCTGCGACCACCGTTTATAATGAATGGACTGATTTTCATTTAGGTGGCAGTGATGATGGGTATATTTTTGAAAAGTCGACAGTTTATCCATTAGGCCGAAAGGTCGGCTCTTCTTACGACTACCCATATTTCAAGCTATCGCATTCGATCAGAGAAACTGAGTGTAACGGTATCGAGTTGTTCACTGATATAAATGAAGGTGACACCATCTATTTGATGCAAGGCTCTAAGCAACAACTTATAAGTCGTGCCGCTAACATCATTCATTCGTCTTACTATAATGATATGGATCTTGAAGAAAAATTAGGGGCGATCAACATATTCTGTGCAGGACCAATGCTGCACCTAAAACAAGATATGGATGAGGTTTGTGACCAAATCAATCACGCACTTGGTGGGCTTCCATACATATGTCCATTTACGTTTGGTGAGCAAGGCAGACTCTCTGGTGGTGAAAATGCGCACGGAAATTTGATGGTATCGTCTGCAACGTTTTATAGGCTGAAAAAGTAATGGATACTGAAGACCAAGAAGCGCTGCAAGAAGCTCGTATTGAACTCCAAAAACTAAAGGTCCGTGAACGAAAACTCGCTGAAGAGAATAGGGTGATCCTATCGACTATCTCTGCGATCAGTAAGGCGAGTAACATATCTGAAATATTTTCTAGTCTCGAATTCGCACTCAAAAAATACATAAAGTTTGATGATTTTATTGTGGTATCAAGAGTAGGGAATGAAGGTAGTTTCAAAACCCTGTTAACCAATAACAAAGTATTCGAACAAATGAATTGGAGCGATTGTGGCAAGCTATCGCGAGTCATCAATGGTGAATGCGCCATCCTTTTCGAACCCAAGTCTCTTGGCGAATTTAACTCCCTGCATCCCATTGTTCTCGACCAAATCAACTCCGTTCTGATTACGGGTATAGATAGCGGGCTAACACAATCCGTCATCATCTTTATCCACTCAAATACCAAGCACTTTAGTATTGAAACCAAGGCCACTCTAAACCGATTTCGACCGCTGATTGAGCGTGCTGTTTTCGATATTGAAAACAAAGAAAAACTTGAAGCGACAGTCCGAGAACGTACAGCAGAACTCGTAGCAGCAAGAAAAGACGCAGAAAGAGCCAACAAAGCCAAGTCTGAATTCTTAGCAATGATGAGTCATGAGTTAAGAACGCCGCTAAACGCTACCATAGGCTTAATCGACACGCTAAAGTCCACACCGCTGAATGATGAACAACAGTCTATATTGTTAAATATGAGTACATCATCTGAACTCCTATTGGCGATCATCAGTGATGTATTGGACTTTTCAAAGATTGAATCTGGATGCTTCTCGTTGGCTCCTCAATGGAGCAACGCAAGAGACACTGTAACTTTTGTTTTATCTGAACAAAAGAAGATAGCAGACGATAAAGGGTTGTCGTTAACCCTAACTAGCGACATTCCAGAAGGTGAACTACATTACATCGACCCAAGTCGCTTAGCACAGATCCTTTTTAATCTCATTGGTAACGCAATAAAGTTCACTGAACACGGGCATGTACATGTTTCTATTACATACCAGCACAGTTCATTCCGTATTAGCGTAGAAGACACCGGAATTGGCATCAGCTCACAGCAACTTTCGTCGTTATTCAGTCCATTCGTGCAAGCCGATAGCACAATCACACGTAGATTTGGTGGCACCGGCTTAGGTTTAGCAATAACAAAACGACTAGTAGAACTGATGCGCGGGCGTATATCGGTCGAGAGTGAGCCAGGAAAAGGCTCGAAATTTGAAGTGCGGTTACCAGTTTTAACGAGAGTTACGAACAATCAAGATCATGCTGCAGAAGATAAATACTCGCAAGTTCCAAGAACCCGTTATTCAGTGTTAGTTGTTGAAGACAACCCAACGAATCAGATGGTGATTCAATTGATCCTTGCAAGGCAAGGCCACGAAGTTTTCATCGCAAGCAACGGTGAAGAAGCCATTGGCTTTGTAGAAAGAGGCAATGATCCGATAGACATTATCTTGATGGATGTGTCGATGCCAGTTATGGACGGAATAACCACAACCAAATACATGAGAGACGCAAACATCAAAACACCAATCGTCGCGCTAACGGCACACACATCAGTAGAAGATAAATTTTCTTGTTTAGATGTCGGTATGAATGATTTCATTACCAAACCTGTAAGAACCAAAGAGATCATTGAAGCAATTGATAGATTAATGCTTGAAGTCTAATAAACGTATTCTTAATCGAAGATTAGGAAATATGTTTATTAGGTATTTTATGGTAAATAGACTTACTGTTAAATAGAACGTCAGTTTGGTAGTCAAGCAAGAGGCAGGGCATCACATAAAGATACCTGCCTTATAAACACCGAAACTAATTTAACATAATATACATAATACGCACTGAGAGCTTTCAGAAAGCCAGTAAAACTATAGCCACCTGAGAACCACTCAACAAAGCCTAACCAAGCTTTAAAAGCGCTTAGCAATATGATGGGTTTCGTTTTTTTCTCGAGCTTTGAAACGCTTCGCTGCTTATCGCTCAACAAACTGAATCGACCCCTTAATATGATCACGTTCGCTTATCCCTGCGGGCTGAAAAACTAAGCTGGCTCATAACCGTCAAAATCACCAGAGGCAAGCATTGAACGATAAAGCTCAGGCGTCAAATCAACAAGCTCAAGACTATCACCATACTCAGAAGATAATGTTGAATTCATATCTGACATAGACTTAAACGAGTACCAACCTTGACCAGGCGTAAACGTAGAAACCATATCAGCGGAAACCTCTTCATAATAAACTTTCATTTAAATCATGTCCTTACTTGGATATTTGCGACAGTCATCTTCAAGACCAATTTGCCAAAAATCATAGCACCGTGGACATTGCTCTTCATAGAGGTAGATTTGATTGTTAGAAATATATTCAGTACAAATAAAGTCAATATCACCACATTGAGGACAGCAATCACGACGTTTAAAAGTATGGGTTCTGTTTTGATTTTTCACATTACACCGCCTTATAACCATGTGTTAGAGCCGCAGCTGTCACACCATCACGACGGTTGAAATGTTTATCAAGCGCCAAACATAAATCATCGAGGTGCATGGCCATCATCGGTGTTGATGGACCCTTTTTGTCATAGAAGATCACAACGGAGTCATCGACACGGTTTTTTGAATCTGGGGAGTTACGCTCTAGGACAGATAGGCGTTTAACCATATCGTAAGGCATTAGGCGTCTAGGAATTGGAGGCTCAGCGCTATCTAACTTGGCACGCTTGAGCCCTAATTTATTCGCAAAATAACGAATAGAGGCAGGTTGACGACCTAGCTTTTTAGCCAACGTATCAACATCGAGTATCCAATAGTTTTGTTTTAAATACTCAGTATCTTTTTTAGATAACTCCTTGAAGCGTTTAAGGTTTAGCTTACGAATCTGGTTTTCTACCGACGGAAAAGTACGGTCAAGCTTTTGAGCGATTGTAGAAAGGTTTTTCCCCTCAAAGAATAATTCTTCTAAATAACGAGACTCTTCAACAGTCCAACTCTTGCTAACAGTCTTAGGTCGAGATTTTTCAACAACTTGAACTGAACTATCAGAAACTTGAGGTAAACGCACAAGTAAATCCGAAAAAGAACAATCTTGATTAACGTCTTGAGATAAAAATGAGCCGTCCATTATAGCCCCCTAGCCTTTATTTTAAGTATGAGAGACCCTAGCCCCCCAAATATAAATAAGCCGAAAACAGGGAGGCTAAAGCGATTAAATTAATTAGCTCTTGAGACAAATTATTGCTTTAAAGAGGAGGCGAAATGCTTTTTGATTTCATCATCAACAGGGATTAGTTTATTCACAATAGCCCCTGCTAATGGATCGTTTAAGTTCAAACCAAGTTCAACTTCATACTCACGACGAGGAACAAGAGCACCCGTCTCCTCAAGCATTTCAGCATAAGCTCGGTCAACCATAAGCGGTGTGTCATACTTCTGATTCACATCACCTGACTCACCAAAAGTACGACGTTTATAGTTCTCAGTATCAACAGTACGAAGAGGACGAGAAATATTTAATTGAGCTTGTTCACCACCAAAAGCAGTCCAAACAAAATCGATACCCAATACAAAAATACGTGTAGCCATAATTACTCCAAAGAATTTATTAATTTCTGATGCATAGAGGGATAAGACAAAACGGAATCATCACGAAGTAACGACGTAACCACCCTTTCAAAATCTCCCTCATAAAGCTCAAGCAGAGAATTTACCAAGCGACCATATTGACGCTTAGCCCAGTACGAGGCCGAAAGCACATCACAAGCGACACGCTTACGCCCCTTAGACTTACTAACAACGGGTTTAACATCAGTAGAAACAATCGAAGCAGCATATTGATTCAAGCCAATGAAATGACCGATAGGATTTAAAAGAACGTCAGTGGTATATTTCTTGAGTTCAACCTCAGAGCGATACCACGAAAAATTATCAGACTTGATATTACGTTCTAATTTTTTGTTATAGATACGCCAGTAAACAAGCGATTGACGAGAGCCGATATCACGTTCTTCACGAGTAAAAACCTTGTTACCAGACGAATCATATTGAAACTCATCACCAATTTTCACTTTAGGACTAAAGCCTCGAGAGCGTTTAAAACCACCAAGAAGCGCAGCACGTTCCGCGGCCTCGCAAGTATGGACACCGTCATAATCATCAAAAGCCAAATCAATTCGAGCTAGGTTTTTAACGCAAAGAACCGTAGAAAGCCAATGGTGCAAGAAGTGACAAGAACGACTAGAAAACAGGTACTTACAACCATGAGCAGGTATCTGAAAGTGAACGGTATCCCTATTCCCTCCTATCCCAACTTGACCACAGTAATCATCACCAGAATCAGATGTTAGGACAAAAGAATCCTCGTAAAACTGGAAGCCTTTACCACGAACAGAGCCATAGCTGAACCCTAAAACATATTGAATAAAGCGTCTTAAAGTCTCTTCAAGGTACTCAGTGTAAACCGACTGAAAGTAACGATTGTAAGCTTCAACTTCTTCAAAAGTTTTAGCGGTATGAGCGTTAAAAACGGGTTCGTCAGGAAAGTGAATACCGGAATAAGGCGCGTCCTTTTTACAGTGACGAAAATCTGAAAGTTTCACCGTAAAGCTAAGGTAATCAACAATCACAGGTGATTGCTCATAGTCCTCAATGAAAGTGAACTCTTCTGGTGAATGCTTTACGAACTCAGGTTGAAGACCTGATTTTGTAGGGCGATAGACATGTTTAGGGGAAACCTTATAAGGATGCTTACGCTTAAAAGCGTCAGGGGCATCGACAGAAACCTGGTTAAGAAAGGCAGAGCCACAAACAGGACAACAAACCCTGAGAGATTCCTCGTAGATATGACCGCAATCAATACAAGCGCGACTCATAACTGAACCCCCATGATTGAAATACGTTCCTGATAAGTTGTATCTGTAATATCGATAAACTCGAATTCTAAGAACTCAGATTCACACCAAGACTGCAAATTACGGAAAGACTTGAACATATCCCACTCACCACACACATAAACTGAGACAGATGAATCAGGCAAAATGTCGTAATAAATCGTTTCCATAGCAAACCCTGTCAAGTACATTTTCATATACCTCAAACCTACAGGTTCGTAAATGTCAACACTATCCTGTATAAAACAAGGGGTATAATTAAACAAAGGTGTATTTATATGGATTTTAAAATGTTGAAAGATGTACTCAGAACAGCAAGAACAGAGCTTGGCTTAAAGCAAAACGAAGTGGCTCAAATGGTAGGAGTTACAACCCAAACATACTTGAAGTGGGAAAATGGAAAGTCTGAGCCCAAAATATCACTAGCGGGAAAGTTATCTAAAGCACTGAAAGTAAGCGAAAAAGAACTATGCCAAGGTGAGTTCCACAAACAAAAAATGGAACCAATAGAGTTCATAAGAAAAGTTGAAACATTGTTAAAGCATACGCCACACACTGAATTCCTAATAGGTATACAAGAATATATCAATGATGAAGACGGCTTTTTGAATGCATTGAAGAAAGCTTCAGATTACCCATACGAGATCTTTGATGAAGAGAAAAAAGCAAAAGCTAGAGACATGTTAGAGAAGCTAGATTTAGCATCAAACTCAGAAGAAGAGAAAAAGAAGATCGCTGATAAATTAAAAGAGATCCTAAGTAAATAATATAGTAGGTAGGACTCGCTATCGCTCAAACACTGGCGCGCTACACTTGCGAATAGTGGGTGAAGGCTGATAGTTAGGTGAAAAGTACCCCCGTAGTACAAGACGGGGGGTTCACCCTCCCACTCGCTCCTCCTCCTACGCTAGTTCCGCTCGTCGTCATCGCTTGCTGTCGGGGATTACACGAATACAGACAATAAAAAAACCTGACTGGTAAAGTCAGGTTTTTAGCTTACAACGCAACTAACGCGACTACACCTCTAAAGCTTTTTGAATTAAGTCAGCATAAGCTGAGAGAGAAGAAAAATGATCTCCTAAGTGGTATGTTTTTGCCTCACCGCCAGAAGATACATCCGAATTAATCAACTCTAAAGCACAACGAACAGCTAGTAATCTTTTAGTAGCTTCGTCTGTACCTTCATGATGGTAGAGAGATACAATACCATTATTAAAAGTGTTGACATTCAGGTGTTCAGCAAATGGATATCTAGTATCTTTGATTGTCATATATGGCCTTTATTTTGTTTAGTATCATTAGTTTATATGGGGATTTAGTTTAGATATTCAAGAGGCTAGACTTAATGCGTATTGTGCAAATTATGTTACGGGTTAACTTCTAACAACGATTTTCCTAACGGGCATCAAAAAGGCCAGACAAGCTGGCCTCCTCATTGAGCATGTTACTCACCCACGTTCTTATTCAGTTAAGCACAGCAAACCACTCAACATAATTTAGAGCCATAATACGCACTTAGATTGTTAGAGCAATTTAGTAATGTCCGGTTTAAGCCATTTTAAAATGTCCTCCTAAGCTTACCTATATTGGTCTGCTTAGGAGTTATCCGGATGCTTATTACTATGAGTGAAAAAGATATTCATCGATTCAAGGTTCTTACTGACGTACGTGAAAAACGACTACGCCAAGTTGACGCTGCTGTCATTTTGAATCGGTCTGCGCGTCATATCCGACGTTTGGTGAACAAACTGGTCTCTCTTGGCGCTCAAAGTCTTACACACTCAGCCCGTGGACGCCCAAGTAATCGACGCTACTCAGAACATTTCAGAATTGAAATACTGAAACTTATCCGTGAGCATTACTCTGACTTCTCACCAACGTTCGCTCTGGAAAAACTGACTGAACGACACAATCTATCCGTCTCTAAAGAAACACTCCGTCAATGGATGATCACCGACGGACTGTGGCTTCCACATTCACAATGCAAACCTCGAGTCTATCAGCCTCGTTACCGTCGTGATTGCTTGGGTGAACTTATCCAATTGACGGCTCCCATCATGACTGGTTTGAAGGCCGCAGCGACAAATGCTGCCTATTGGTGTTCATTGACGATGCGACTGGCCGCTTGATGAACCTAAGATTCAGCGAAACGGAATCCGCGTTTGACTACATGTTGGCGACGCGTGAATACCTCAATGAGCACGGTAAACCCATCGCATTTTACAGCGACAAACACTCCATATTTCGAGTGAATCAGGAGAAACACAAACAAGTTGGCCAAACCCAATACGGGCGCGTGCAGAAAGAGCTGGCGATAGAACTCATAAGAGATACGCTTACAAGGCATCAACACCATCGAGCAAGCCAACGGATGGCTTCCCTACTTCGTCGCCGATTTTAACTATCGCTTTGCTAAGCCCGCTCAATACCCAAAAGGCATGACTTGCTGTCGAGAGATAGTCGATACGCCGAGGCTCAATTCACCCTCGATACGACGTCGTCGAATGGTGACCTATTTGGCCTCAGTCCATGAAAGCACTGGTTTAGGTTTAGTGGGATATTTAGATGGAAGTGATTTTTTCTTTTTCTCCATGTTGAACCCTCGTCTGCGTAGACCATCAGCCTATCAGAGATGGCAAAAACGCTTTACTGTTTGCTCAGCAAAAACCGACGTAAATCTCGCTCCGCGCGCATCACAAACAAGATGTACACCTTGTCACCTTCTTGCTTGTAGAAAACTCGACATGGATTCACTACGACTTCGCGATAATTCAGGTGCTCGAGCTCTGGAGGCAGACGCCCAGACTCGGGAAAGTCGCTGAGGCGTTCAACTTTGTCGAAAATGTTTCGAACCAGCTGTTTGGCCGCGACTAAGTTTTCAAGGGCAATGTATTCCGCGATATCGTTAAGGTCCGATAACGCGGGCTCACTCCAAATCACTTCAGCCATTTTGACATCTTGTCTTTGGCTTCGTCATGACTCAGCGCCTTGCCTTCAGAAATGGCGCGCTCACCGCGGGCGATCCCTTCGAGGATAGCCAAGCGGTTTTGCATAAATTGGTAGTCGTCAACATCCACGAGATACGCTGAAGGTTTGCCATGCTCGGTGATCAACACGGGCTCTTTGGTGTCGTGCAGGTCGGCAAGGATTTTGGTCGCTTGACGCTTGAGGGAAGTAACGAGCTCGACTTTCATGAGAATGACTCCAAAAACAATAAAGTGATACTATTGTATCACTCTCCATCTAAAAAGCTTAGCGCAGAAGAGAATCAACCGCTTGCTCTAGATATATTAAATCTAAATAAGCTATAAAGTGGAAATTAATCATATAGTTATCAATAGATGAAGATTGTCAACATAACATGCTTTATTGGTTAAGATCATAGTTCTTGTACTCAAAAGCGTTAATACTTACTCTTTGACGTAGCCTGACAATTATTCTAAAGGGGCATTAAATGCAACTGTCTATCATACCTAATACACTTGATGATTTTAACTTGCATCAATTAACTACTGTTCAAATTGACAACGAATTTTTCTTCATTGCAGATGAAGTTACCGCAGCCCTTGATTACGTTGATCGCAAGACTCCTATTGAAAGGTTAGATGACGAAGACAAGATGCTTTCGCCTAACCCAATAAACGGAAGACTTCAAGTTCTCATTAGTGAAGCTGCATTGTACGAATTAGTGTTTGCAAGCAATAAACCTAATGCTAGAAAATTCCAGCGTTGGGTAACTCGAGAAGTATTACCAGAGATTCGCAAGAACGGTTTCTACGGTAAAGTAAAACTGCCTGGTTTTGTTAACCGTTTTAATTTGAATTACGGCAGAGTATCTCGTGGCTACTTTTCTGTTATTGGTGAGCTATTTATCAGACTATATGGTTCATTAGAGATGCTTGGGTATGAAATACCCGATAAAGCTACTGATGGGAAGGACATGAGGCCTGATGGGAGTGTTGGCCTTCTTTTTTCGAAATACCTTACCCTACACCACCCAGAGCACTCTGACAGCTTTCAAATGTATAGCCATATGTTTGGCAATGGCCATACACGTGACGCGCGAGAGTACCCAAACGACATACTTCCAATCTTCATCAAATTTGTAGATGAAGTTTGGGTACCCACAAAAGCAAAAGACTATTTCAAAAGCAGAGACCCAATCGCTCTTGAGTTCCTACCAAAGTTAATCGAAGCTAAATAAAAAATACTTAATAGATCTCACAAACCTATTTGTATAATACAAGCTCTTAAAAGCTAAGTTTTTATTGACATTAATTCATATGAGCGTAGTATTCCCGTCCAACAGAGCCAATGTCCCCTCCTGATCTAGCATCAGTGACGTCTTGGCCTTTTTTTTACCTGAAATTTATAATATGACTCAACCTGTTGAAGTAAAACCATTTTTTGAATATGACGAACTCATTCAGCGTTTAACTGATAGAGGTATGTTAATTAAAGACCCATTGCGTGCCCAACGGAAACTAACTCAAGTTGGGTATTATAGGTTGTCGGGTTATTGGCATACATCAAGAAAATTTAAACGCAATGACCGTGATATCAAGTACTTCAACGAATTTCAAGCAAACACGTGCTTTGAAGATATATTTGAGTTTTACTTATTCGATAAACGTTTACGAATTGAGTTTACCGATGCATTGGAAAGAATAGAGATCTACCTGAGAACAATCATCGCACATGAAATAGGTAGAATCGCCCCTCTAGCCTACTTAGATCGGAAACAATTTTCGCGCGATGCTTTTAAGGCTGGTGCAAAGATTTATTATGACGATTGGCTATCACGTCATAATAAATTAATTGAAGGCAGCAAAGAAGAAAGTATTGATAACCATCGAGATAAAGGGAAACCTATTCCTATTTGGGTCGCTGCTGAAGTTTGGGACTTTGGTGCATTGTCAAAGTTTTATAGCATACTATCAGGTAAGAACCAAGATCTTATCTGTAATAGGCTAGGTTTAGACAACCGTAAAGAATTGGATAACTGGTTAATCAACCTCAATGGTATCAGAAATAGGTGTGCCCACCACGCTAGACTCTGTAACAGACCAAATCCGCGAACTCTATCTATACCAAGAAAAGGCTATTTTAACCTTTTAGACTTGGGCCAGAACCAAAGAAGTAAATTCTATGGCATGGTTGCCGTCATCTGGTTTTTATTAAAAAAAATTGGCCCTAGTTCAAATTGGATCTGCAGAATCGCGGACATCATCGACCAAAAACCCGATATACCAGGCTTTAATTTTAGGTCTATGGGCTTTCCCGAAGGTGGCTTCCCGCGCAGATTATTTCCAGAAACAGTCCAAAAGCTACCTATTATTAGTGAGCCATCACCATTCGAGGAGTTTGAAGCTAGGGTAAATGCACTTCTGAATTTTAAGGAAGAGTTTGATCTTGGGGGCACATTGACGAATAACGCAAAGAATGTTCAAAATATGATTGATTTACTTACAGATTTCTCATATGAAGTGGATGATGCTATAAAGCCTAGTGAAGATAAGTAGCCCAACACAAAAATCGCTGTAAACTACGACCCTAAAACCGCAACGCATAGTAAAAATGCACGCGTTGCGAATTTCTCTTAAACCGCTCGTTAAATGTTTTAGCAGTCGTATCGACCCCTTATGTACTGGTGATAATAACGGCCAACTGATCTTGCACTAATAAACTCTCTAAAGACACCCTCTGGAACTCTGCAAAATGTATAAACAGGATCGCTATCCTCAAAATCAATATACATTCTTAGAGACTCGGCTTCATACCCAATTCGACGAATTACTGTTGAACTAACACTTATCCATTCAATCATTAAAAACTCCTATTTCTTTAACCACGGTAGTATTTTCGAAGGACCATAGATGTGACCATCATCTATCCAGAACTTGCCACCATCATTTGGTCCCCAAATCCAATTACCTTCTATCCACCATTTCCCAGAGTTATATGGCCCCCAAACCCATCCGTCATCAATCCAGAATCTACCTGATTCAGATGGTCCCCAAATATAACCTTTATCGACCCAATATCCGGTGTACATAATACTCCCTACATTTGACAGCTATTAGACGAACAATTCTGTATCTAAATGCAGAGCTTTTCTATCTAGTCTGATTTTTAAGAGTAATAATACCCATAAACCTTATTTATAACAGTGATTTAGATCATTTGGTGCAAAACTACATGCTGACAGATTAGTTTCTTATAGGTGAGATACAAAAAGAGCCACTTTTATAAGAAAATGGCCCTTTCGATTGCTGTGAATCATCGGTGTTTTTTGTAGCGTTTTCGTGTGGTATTCGCCCTAACTACGCGTCCGTTCTTGAGCGTATATCCTTTCTTAAGTTGGCCGTTTGGTCGGCGCCCTTTGCACTTGTGTCCTTTCATTCGGTATCTCCAGTTTTCGTATCCGTTGCTCTTGGTCTTGCTGCACTCGCTTTATCCAATTGATGTCCGTTTTCAGAGCCGCAATCGTGCCGAGGCTTGAGACTCCGCCCGTCAGAAGTGCAATCAATAATGTGCTTAAAAGCTTCATCATTTTCCCTTCCACCGCGAGACGTAAAACTCGAGGAGATAACGCACCATGGCGCGCATCCCGAGCGTATCGACGACGACTGCCCCCACCACAAACCAATACGGATTCGGGATGCCCTGCAGCGCCTCAAAGCCTTGCTCAACATAAGGGGCATAATTGGGGATGAACGACAGGATAAGCGGCACAAACACGACCAAGAGAATGAACTCGTCTTTGAATCCCCGCTCTCGAATGCTGACTTCATCAAGGCTACTTGCCTGCTCTTCACCATTTTGTAACCGCCGTACCCTCGCCTGATGCTTCTCATTTTCGAGTTCATCTTTACGCTTTAACGCCTCAACTTTGTTTTGATTAAGCAGTTTCCCTACCCACCACCTTGTTGTGTTCGGCTAAAGGCATACTGATTGTGTAAATATAAAGCGATATGAGAAAAGTCGAATCATGTTGCTTCGTATTGATGTTTATATCGATAATAAGTTCATAAAATCATATGGTTACACAAAACCATTATTAGTTTAAAAGCTCTACATTTGGTAAGGTATTCAAGGAATCAATAACTTATTATATAAAAGGCTTAATATGAAAATCGGTATGGTTGCCCTATCACTATTCATCGCTTTTGGCATCAGTTCATACGCGCTTGCTAATGAAAATGACACAGCAGCTAAAGAGCTCGGTCATTTTTATGCAGGTGTAGATGTCGGATTTTATAATGAAACCGAATTAGAATACCGCGGTAGCAAAATTGAAGATTCTTCTGATCTAGCTGACTTGAGTTATAACTTAGTTGGCGGTTATGAGTTCAATACACACGATGTAGTAAAGCTGGGATTAGAAGCGGAGTACCGAAAAATTGGCAAAGTTAACTTTGCTCAAATGATGGATATTGAAGGCCAAGCCTTCTTCGTGAATGTTAAACCCAAATTCATCGTTAAAGGCGACGTCTTGGATTTGTATGTCTCCCTGTTAGCAGGCGTTGGATCTATTGATACGGAAATCAAAGCCTTTGGGCTCTCAGCTTCTGAATCTGAGGCCGCTTACCAAATCGGTGGAGAATTTGGCGCAATAATTACCGATAACATCGACGTTCATATCGGTTACCGCTCTGCACATATTGAAATAGAGTCCATCGATGTTTCATCCAAAACAGCATACATTGGTGCACGATACCATTTCTAAAGTTCCTTCAATGGCTAGACCAATTTATTGCGGTCAACTAGCCTAACATTGCAAATAGTCCGATCTCTTTGAGGTCGGATTTATCATTATTGGTTCACTTAACTTCCTTTACATTGCCTCCAAATATAGACTTATTCTTCCACCAATATAAAGTTACGTTGCAACTTATTAAAAAAACCAGCGCTATTGCAAGATAAATCACTCAAACAGGCTGCTATTTCGTGTTTAAATTTTGATCTATCAATCAGTTATATGATTAAACTTGGTGACTAAGCAAGCAAACACTATGCATTCACGCTTACATTATGAATTATAGTGTTAACATCAGACAATGTTGTAAACCAGGTGTTTGATATGTTGCCTAAACTTTATAAGTTCAGATCTCTTCACGATAGAAACATACAATCGATATCCGAGTGTTCGTTGTGGTTTGATTCCGCTAAGACCTTTAATAACCCTTTTGAATCTCATCACCTGTTCAACAAAGAACTTCAGAATGACTTCAAGGTTATGTGCTTCTCTCAATCGAATGACCATCCCATACTTTGGTCTCAGTATGGCGATAACTTTAAAGGTATGTGTATTGAGTATGATCTTAACTGTTATCACGGTGAGGCAGATCTCAATTGCTTTGAAGTTCAGTATACTGACAACCCAAGCATGCTTAGTTCTCCTTCGCTAGTTAAATCAAAAGCATCGAAATTAGCCGTGAGCGTACTTGGAATCAAACATTCAAACTGGCGTTACGAAAAAGAATATCGCTGGGTACTGCCCAATGAAGAGATTATTGGCAACAAGCTGTATCTGAATAAAGAGTGTATAAGCTCTGTGATTCTCTCAGAACATGCTCCTGCCGATAGAAAACTAAAGGTACTAATGACTTGCCAACACCTCGGCATCCCCGTTAAACACGCTGTCGCTAAACAAGATTCGTGTACATTTGGCACCTTCTGTTAAATAGATATCAGTAAAATGAACGCCCTACGAGACATATTTGCTTATATAAGGTGACAGTGCAACAAATTAACATCTTAGTCAGATCACCGTAATTCACTCGTATTCATTGGCGTTTTAGACAATCATATTAATATCATTTAGTTATAGTGCATTATAATGGTCAGTTTGTGATATGAAGTCGGATGAACTTTTCTGGAAAACTGTATTTGAAGTTTTTCTTGGTTGGTAAGTGCTGTTTCGCCTGTCTACAAGCTTTACTATCGCCGGACGTTCTCACTCTCTTGATTTTTGTGTAACCTTTGGAGTGCTTCATTTCAATCATCAGGTCACAATAACCATCAATTTCAACATTGCTCTTTTTTAGTCCTTTCATGACCGTGGCTTTGATTTTTTTGGCTACCGGATTAACCAATGCATCGTCGGGAAATACGACTGGGGATGAAAAAAACAACAAAAGGATTAGATATCTCATACTGTTCTCCTTTATTGGAACTGAGAACAGTATGACGATGGTTAAGGCAAGCGAAGAACTAACTTAGTATGGAGATTGACAAGATAAGACGTAATTCTCGACAATTACGCCTTCTTTGAACCTTTAGATTTGAAGCCGTTATGCGGGAATACATTACGGATACGTTGTTGCACGTTCTTAGGTACATCCTTTGTGAACTTGAGATTATAACCAGAACGCTTTGCGTACACTTTTAATTCACCTTTAAAAGTGTTGTTGTGGCCAATCTCTTGAAGGTTGTGCTTAAAGCTCGGTGGAAGATGACCTTTAACTTGTTCGATCGCCCCATCGTTAAATTTAATTTTCAATACCGGCCTATCAACCGCAACTAACCAAAAAACCAACGCTGCACCGATTAAGATTACATACATCATAATGTCACCACTACTGTTGATGATTATTTATCGTCAGAAAGGAGCTTGCTTAAATCTTCTTTAAGATTGGTTACTGTCTTGCTGGCCTGTTCACTACGAGATGCTTCGCTTACCAAATACTCGATGGCATCTGATAGCGTACAACCTAGCTCGTTCGCACGCTGGGATAGCTTTTCCCATACACGATAATCAAGGTCGATTGATTTTTTCTTAGTGTGAACTTGTTCAGCATTAAAGTGACGCTTTCGCTTAGCTCGAATCGCTTGCTTGAGCTTGTTATCGAGCTCAGGAGACATGTTGTCAGATATCCACTCAAGAACACCTGTTGGTTGGTGTTCAAGCTTCAATAAGGCTTGTACAGCAACGTCAGCTTCACTTGAATCAATATGGCAGGTGATCGACTCGCCTTCTTTCCATTTTTTGACCAGATAGTTCCATTTCCAACCACATTCCAAGTTTTCAAGTTGCTGATATTTCATGTCTAATCTCGAGAGTTAATCCTAGTGACAGCGTAACCCAAAATAGGCTATTTAACAATTGTTGTCTTGAAAGAATAGACCAAGATCATACTTATATTAGCTTAGTGATTAGTAACTACAACATAGAGCTACAAGCGAGATCGGTTTTTCTATATACTCCCTACCTCATTATCATAATCAGAAACTTAAATGACTCTAGTAGATTGGCGACATGTTACGCCTCAGTACGACGAATATAGCGCTCAATTAGAGCAATTCCCTGACATCTCGCCTTTCCCATTTTCAGACATTCAACATAGATTCAACGATGCGTTAACCCGCTTTGTCCGCTTGTCCAACCTTTCGCGTGTTTTACTTGTCAACGCTCCGGACAATTCGATCTATCGTCAAATGATTGTTGAATCTTTAGTTACTGCTCTAGATGATCACACGTTACCAGTAATAAAAACTGAGTCTTTAAATGCTGTCTCTTTGTTTGACCAAGTTCAATCAAAAGACGGCCAAGTCGTTGCGACAAAGCCTGGCTTACTGGCTAGAGCGAACAATGGTTATCTGATTGTTTCAGCCAACTTGATTCTAGCAAACCCGGGAAGCTGGTTACTGCTTAAGTCTGCACTTCTTGGTGAGGCCGTAGAGCCCATCAGTAGCAACCCAGAACACTTAAACCAATCTCCATCTTTACCGCTTACCTACAATATTAAGTTGATTGTGGTTGGAGACCGAGCTCAACTCGGCGATCTTGATTATCTAGACAGTGATATTCAAACTGGTTTCTGCCTATTCAGTGAAATTGAACAAGACATAAAGCTAACAGAAGAGACGTTGACGCAATATCTTGGTTACCTTAAATGGCTCCAACAACGTTATGAACTGCCAAACATCACGCAACAGGCGGTGACAGGCATTCTAACTGCTGGAGCAAGAGAAACTGAAGACCAAAGCTATATACCGTTGTGCCCGATTTGGCACAATGCGTTATTGAACGAAGCTTTGATTGAAGCCGACCATGATGAGATCGATGGTCACCATATTCAGCAAGCACAGCAACACAAATACAACCGCGAATCGTACTTACCTGAACGTGCTCTTGATGATATTCGAGATGGCCAAGTTATTATCGAAACCGAGGGTGAACAAGTTGGACAAGTTAATGGTCTGACGGTTATCGATGTACCAGGACACCCTGTATCGTATGGTGAACCAGCCCGAATTTCATGTGTTATCCACTTTGGTGATGGTGACATTGCCGACGTTGAGCGCAAAGCGGAACTCGGTGGTAACCTTCACGCCAAAGGTATGATGATCATGCAAGCGTTTGTAAGCAGCGCGTTAAACCTTGAAGATCCGTTGCCCTATGCTGCTTCTGTTGTGTTTGAGCAATCATACTGCGAAGTTGATGGCGACAGTGCTTCTCTTGCTGAGCTTTGCTCTTTGGTCAGTGCTTTGTCGGAATACCCTATCAATCAACAAATAGCAGTAACCGGAGCTGTCGACCAATTCGGTCGTGTACAAGCAGTTGGTGGGCTAAACGAGAAAATCGAAGGCTTCTATCATGTGTGTAAACACAACGGGTTAACTGGCGAACAAGGTGTGATCCTTCCAAGATCCAACTTAAGACACCTTGCTCTGAAGCCAGACCTAATTGAAAGCATCAAAAACAAAGAATTCCATATTTGGTCTGTCTCTAATGTAGATGAAGCTATTCCTCTTATTATGAACAAACCATTTAGAGACGATGAACAAGAAAGCGTTCTAAGCAAAATTGCGGAACGTATTGAAAACTTTGAAAGACATGAGCACCCTATTGGAATTGTTGGACGCATTAAAAACTGGTTTGTCTAGTACTGATCGGACTTGTTTAGCGTACACCTGTTCACTAATATGCACCTATCAAAAATTGGAGTAATTGATAATGCAAAACAAACGTGATTCTTACACTCGCGAAGATCTTCTAGCATCAAGCCAAGGCGAACTATGGCCTGAAGGTCCTCAACTACCAGCACCGAACATGTTGATGATGGATCGCATCACTAAAATGTCTGAGACTGAAGGTGATTTCGGTAAAGGTTTGATTCTTGCTGAACTGGATATTACTCCTGACCTATGGTTCTTCGACTGTCACTTCCCTGGTGACCCAGTAATGCCTGGTTGTCTAGGACTTGATGCAATGTGGCAGCTTGTTGGCTTCTACCTTGGTTGGGTTGGCGGCAAAGGCAAAGGCCGTGCTTTAGGTGTAGGCGAAGTGAAATTCACTGGTCAAATCCTACCTACTGCGAAAAAAGTGACTTACGAAATCCACATGAAGCGTGTTGTTAACCGTCGCCTAGTTATGGGCCTTGCAGATGGTCGCGTACTTGTTGATGGCAAAGAGATTTATGTTGCTAAAGATTTGAAAGTTGGCCTTTTCCAAGATACGTCAGCATTCTAATCTAATCATTTAATTAGAGTAACGCAGTTAGATTTTAATAAAGCAGCCATTGGCTGCTTTATTTTTACTCCAATACATTTGTTATAGTGCACTAGAATGTACTGATTAAACAAACTTTCTTATCCCGAAACTGTACTGTATTAGTCCACCAGCAACTGTGTATTCCGCTATCAGTATCAGTATCAGTATCAGTTTAAAGCATTAGCTCTCTACGCCATTATTCTACGATTGATATTATGTCCCATTCAGAAACTAACAAGGCTCCACTGCTTTACAACAATGGAGCCTTGATCTTTGAATATGTTCCGCCCTATCTATTTATAGAGACCTGATTGCTTATCACCTTTGGCGTCACGCCAACCACCTAACCAATAAGACCGAGAATCCATTTGGCTATATGGGCAAGCTTCTTGTGACCTACCGTTTATACCAGCTTTGTAGCCTTGAGATTGTGCTCGTTCTAGTCGATCACGCTTTTGTCTCTTCATAGTGCAGTCCTCATACGGGTGTTCTATTTACTAACATACAATGATTACAACTTTGCGGAGTTTTTGTGACTCCAACTTTAAGAATCGACCAGTTTTTCACTTTTCTCAAGGCGAAAAAAAAGCCCGAATTCAGAATTGTGAACTCGGGCTCAAGAGATGAAATTATTTAAATTTTCTACGGAACCCTAATAAGCCGAGTACAGTCAAAGCGAACCAACCTAAGCTACCGCCTTTACGATCGACCTTTGCTGTATCAGTACTACGAGCTTGGATATCACTCTTACCTTTACCTTCGATAGGAATCAATTTAACCGCAACAACCTCTTCTACTGCATTAGACGCAGCACCAGCACAGTATGAATTGTGAGACGTTGTATCGTAGGCTCGTTCATCGTTACCTCTACCGTCTCCATTTGTATCGATCATACATTTTATAGCTGTTGCAGAGATAACACCCGCATCGTTGATACCTGAAGCATCAATGATTCGGAACTTGTTGTTCTCTCCAGCAACGTTGCCGTCGTTAGTTAGATCATCTAGAAACCAAGCTTTGTTCTGAAACAGATCAATTCTTGATGGGTCAGTACCCGTTGCTTGATATGGATAAATAAAGCCGCGGTGTCTACGCTCACTTCCATCAACTTCACGCGTTGTTTCTGCGTCAACTTGACCAACAATTTCATTGAAGTTGTTAACTGCTCTAGCTTCACCACTCGAACCAGCAAAGAAGATACCACCCGTTAGGTATGTCGCTGTTGGAGTCGCAACTGAAGCATTAGTAACAACAAACATCTTGCTGCCTGCGCTACCATTTTCAGGTACTCGACCATTACGCTTAGAGTTACCAATAACAAACAAGTTTTTGTTGATATCGGTCGCTACAGAGTTACTGTATTTGTAATCATTAGACGAGTTAGAGTTGACCTTAGCCCCCTCAATTGATTTGGTCGTCCAAGTATTCGCGCTGTCAGCTAAGTCCAGAGATTTACTGATGAATACAGATGCATTCATATCTTGCAGATCACGACTACCATCAACAGTATTGTAGCCTACGCCATAAAACTTAGTATCCGATTCGGCAATTGAACGCATGCTACCTTGAGCATAGTAATCGCCTTGTCTAGCAGTTCCACCACGAGTCCAATCGATTTGCTTGGTATTCGTACCATCCCAAATAGCAGCTTTTGAACTAAATACAGGATCCGGCGTTGACGTCTCCGTAATGGTTTCACTAGTAGAAACACTACCTACATTGTAAACAATACCATTACTTGCTTTGATAGCTTTCCATGCACGAGTCTCAGAAGATCCTGCAGGCTTGGCTGTCGTTGTAAATATTGCATTGTTTCGGATGGTTCCCTCAGACTTAACACCGAGTGGGTTGGCATCTTTATCTAGAGAGTTGATCACTGTATTGCGAGTATCGAGTATTGCCCCGCCTTCTATAAATGCCTTTGCATTTACATAACTCAGGTTGTTTCTTTCCTTAAACCAAGTATCTTCCCAGCGAGTTTTCGCCCAGCTTTCACATGTGGAATATCTTAGTTCACGGTTACAATAGTTTTTGAAGTCATCGAACTCTTGTAAATATTGGAAGACAGCATCCATAGCAAAAGGAACTTCTTCACGGTAACTAATGGCTTCAAGCGAATTACGAGTTTCACCTGCTAGCTTAAAGCTATCACATGCGACACCGCCGATAGTAGCGTCGGTAAAACAACTTTCAGTTCCGGTAACCGCCGCTGGTTGAATCGCGACACCAAACGTTTCAGAAGCTCCGACAATTGAGCTAGGAGTCGCGACTTCAACTACCTTGTACAGTGCAGCATTCGCGTTAGTTGCAGCCAAAACTAAGGCTGCAACTGTTGTTAATTTAAATTTATTACAAGTCATGATTACTTCTTAACTTTCCTGTTGTAGTGCCTCGAGCTCTTCCCAGCGCTCAAAAGCAACTTCAAGCTCCTGCTCTGCTGCAGATAGCTTATCTAATACTGGTTGTGTCTGCTCTACAGATTTTGAAAAGAAGCTAGGATCGTTGACTTCTTCCTGAAGAGTTTCAATTTGAGTTTCCAATTCTTCCAAACGCAAAGGTAGCGCTTCTAGTTCTCGTTGTAGCTTATACGATAACTTCTTAGCTTTAGCCTTAACTGGCGCAGTTTTGGGAGTTTCCTCAACTACTTTCTCTGGCTTTGATGGCTTTTCAACCTGTCGGTACTCTATAGCCTGCTTTCTTTGTTGCTGAGCATCGTGGTAACCACCAACAAATTCTTCAACAACGCCGTTGCCTTCAAAAATCCAACTTGTCATAACCGTGTTATCAACAAACTGTCGATCGTGGCTCACTAAAAGAAGCGTACCCTGATAGTTGGCAAGCAAATCTTCTAAAAGTTCCAAAGTTTCGATATCTAGATCGTTGGTTGGCTCATCGAGAATCAATAAGTTATTCGACTTAAGGAAAATACGAGCTAATAACAGGCGGTTTTTCTCACCACCAGACAGTGCCTTCACAGGAGTACGAGCACGTTTAGGAGAGAACAAGAAATCTTGTAGGTAGCTAAGTGCATGGCGCTCACGGCCGCCTACTGTCACTTCTTGCTTACCATCCGCCAGATTGTCAATTACTGACTTCTCAGGGTCTAGAATTTCTCGATATTGGTCGAAGTAAGCCACTTCAAGTTTAGTACCACAATGTAGACGGCCAGAATCAGGCTTCAGCTGATCAAGAAGCAGTTTAAGCACGGTACTCTTACCACAGCCATTAGGGCCGATCAGAGCAATACGATCACCACGCATAATGTTGAAGCTGAAATCTTTAACAATCTCTTTGCCTTCAAAGCCAAAGTTAAGATTCTCTGCTTCGAATACAATCTTGCCTGAACGTTGACCATCATCGATCTGAATAACCGCTTTACCCTGCACTTCACGACGATTGATGCGCTCTTCACGCAACTTCTTAAGTGCACGTACACGGCCTTCGTTACGCGTTCGACGAGCTTTAATGCCCTGACGAATCCACACTTCTTCTTGAGCGAGCTTTTTATCGAATTCAGCGTTCTGCATCTCTTCGACACGTAACGCTTCTTCTTTCTCTAGCAAGTAGTTTTCGTAATCGCCAGGGAACGAGCTCAGCTTGCCGCGATCAAGATCAACAATGCGAGTTGCCATCGATTTTATGAAAGCACGGTCATGCGAGATAAAGATGATTGAACCACGGAAGTCTTTCAGGAAGCCTTCTAACCATTCGATTGTCGCAACATCTAGGTGGTTAGTCGGTTCGTCGAGTAGAAGCACGTCTGGGTCACATACAAGCGCACGAGCAAGCGCCGCTTTACGTTGCCAACCACCAGACAAATCCGTCAGTTTTGTTTCAGCAGTGAGTTTAAGCGCCGCCATTACGTTACTTACGCGATCTTCGAAACGCCATGCGTTGGCATGATCCAACTGCTCTTGCACACGAGTAAGACGATTTAAGTTCTTTTCGCTAGGGTCAGTACCAATGAGATCCAAAAGATCATGATAGATCTTCAACTGTTCGCCGATTTCCGCTAGGCCACCAGCAACGTAATCATAAACGGTGCCTTCTTCATTACGCGGTGGATCTTGCTCAAGGCGAGACACAACCACATCTTGTGTGATTTGCATCTTGCCGTCGTCCATGATGATGTTCCCTGACAGGATTTTCATCAACGTAGACTTACCCGCGCCATTGCGCCCTACTAAACACACACGTTCGTTTTCTTGCAGTGCAAAATCCGCACGATCTAATAACGGGTGATCGCCAAACGCTAATTGCCCGTTATGAATTGTAAGTAATGCCATTCTTTTTTAACCAATCATTAAGTTCTAACAAGCCAAATGGCCAGTTAAGCTCTGAGCTTTGAGAAAAGTCAGAGCTTTCAAATTTGAGCACCGGAATAGTGACCCCGTAACGGGAAAAGAGCTCATCATCAAATGCAATGTCGACAACGTTGACGTGATGGCTAATGTTTAACTGTTCCGTGAGTTTGAATGCCATCTCACATAGATGGCACCCTTCTGTACTGTAGAGAGTCAGCACGCTATATCCTTATACAATCTCTTAATTACTTATGTGTAATCAACCAGCAGTTATGAATGTGCTTGTTACGAGAGAAGTCCAATGGAAGCGTTTTAGCTGAGATGTTCTGAGCTTTGAGACCTAACTCTTCTAGGCCTTCTACATCCATTTTGAAGTGACGCTTGTTGTTAGAGAACACAATTGTGCCTTCTTCACGAAGAAGACGCTTAAGGTTTTCCATCAATTGAATGTGATCACGCTGAACATCAAAAGATTGATCCATACGCTTAGAGTTTGAGAACGTTGGGGGATCAATGAAGATCAGGTCGTAAGAACCCTGCTCTTTAACCAACCACTGTAAGCAGTCAGCTTGAACAAACTGATGTTGACGACCAACACGGCCGTTAAGCTCCATGTTCTGCTTTGCCCACTCAAGGTAGGTATTAGACATGTCAACGGTTGTTGTAGAGCGTGCGCCACCCACAGCAGCATGAACAGAGGCACTGCCTGTGTAAGCAAACAAGTTAAGGAAATCTTTACCTGCAGCCATTTCGCCGATACGACGACGAGTGATCTTATGATCTAAGAACAAGCCCGTATCTAAGTAGTCATGAAGATTAACAATCAGCTTAACGCCGTATTCGTTCACTTCTAGGTTAGAGGAGTCTTGAGCCATTTTTTGATATTGAGATCGGCCTTTCTGCTTCTGACGAACCTTAAGAACCACGTTATTTGCTTCAACGCCGGTTACTTGAATAGAAGCACGGATGATATCGGTTAAGCGACGTTTTGCTTTCTCTTCCGGTACATCTTTAGGTGCTGCGTATTCTTGAATCACTAGGTGACCTGGGTATACGTCAATCGCTACATTGTATTCTGGTAAGTCCGCATCGTAGATACGGTAACAATCTAGTTGCTCTTTCTTAGCCCACTTGCCAATTTTACCGATGTTCTTTTTAAGACGGTTTGCGAAGTCTGGAGCAATAAGTTGCTCTTGTTCACCCGTGGGACGCTCTGACATCGGACGGTCTGAAATTGAGTAGTTCTTTTGGTGACACGGTAACGCACCATTGTTCAATTTGAACTGTTTGTCTGCACGCATACGTAAGCAGCTAAGCAGTTCGTCAGAACTAGAGAAGATAGACGCGTTACAACCGCCAAATTCCGCTTTAAGTTGTGCACCGAATGCCGTGTAAAGTGCAATAAGACCCGGCTCAGTACCAAGACGCTCACCATAAGGTGGGTTAGAAACAATCACACCATCAGCAAACTCTGTAGGACGCTTAAGCTTTGCAGCATCGCCCACTTCGAATTCAATCAGCTCTTCAACACCAGCACGACGAGCATTGTCACGCGCTGTTTTGATCATGCGCTCGTCATTGTCGTAGCCATAGAACTTACACTCTACTTTCTTAACGCCACGACGACCTTGAACGTTCGCTTCAGCTTTCACTTCAGCCCACAGTTCTGGTTCAAAATCTTCTAGTGATTCAAAACACCACTTCTGGCGTTTAACACCTGGAGCCATGTTCGCAGCCATCATTGCCGCTTCAATCACTAACGTACCTGAACCACACATTGGGTCTAGGAAAGGCTTAGTCGCATCCCAGCCACTACGAAGAAGAATCGCTGCAGCAAGGGTTTCACGCAATGGTGCGCGGCCTGATTCTGGACGGTAACCACGTTGGTGAAGACCGCTACCTACCATATCAACACCAAGAATCGCTTTATCACGATGTAGACGAACGTGAATACGAATATCTGGATTTTCTTTGCTGATAGACGGACGAGGCAAAGACTTTTTCTCAAAGCTATCAACAACGGCATCTTTTACTTTCATCGCACCGTATTGGCTATTACGGATTTCGTTGTTTGTACCGTTAAAGTCAACAACAAAACGCTTAGAGCTATGGAATTGATTTACCCAGTTAACCGCGGTGGTTGATAGGTACAAATCCATGTCGTCCATACAAGTGAATTCAGAAAGGACACGTACAAATCTAGAAGCCAAACGACTCCATAAACAACAACGATAAATTTGCTCATTGGTCGCTTTGAATTTAACACCTGCTTGAACAGGTTTTGCATTTGTAATCCCTAGTTGGGTTAGTTCTTCAACTAATAAATTCTCAAGGCCGTTTGAGGTAACCGCTAGATATTGATTCATAGTGTTCTTTTATTGATAAAAATTAGCTCGATTATACCTGAATTTGTTATTAGAGCATCACACTAAACTCGTCTTTTCATTGAATCTTTCGACTAACTGGCTAGCAAACACACAGTCATGAAGTGATCGCTTACCCACATCCCCTTAGAACATAAGACTTATCGAATCAGCACAATTTATGACCAAACATCGGCCAACGCGGTGGTGTGAATTTATATTCACCTTGAAGCTGGTATATACCAGACCAAATTTAAGACTGAAAGTTAGCTACAAAGGCACAAAAACAGGGAATAAAGGGAGGTAATTTACACTTCTGGCGATGAAAATAGGCAGAAATTAAGATGAAAAAACAGTCACAAGTTCACTAATTAAATAGTTAAGCGGTGATGTATTTATCTGGATGAGGTTTTTTAGGCACAAAAAAATCGGCTATTGAGCCGATTCTAAGGAAGGTTTGATAGGTTTATGCGTTGCAATGTGTGTTAGAAATGATGAACTAAACTGGGGAATTAACCGACCATTGCAATATGTGTATGGTGAAAATGAAGAATAGAGTTCGCGTCTACCATCCTATCGTGCATCACCTTAATCGAGTCTCCAAAACTTAACCCTTTTGAAGGTGTGAGCAGAAACTCTTCTAAGTCGACAAATGCACATAGGCTCGCACACTCTCCCACTTCTAATACAATGAAGTAACCTAGGCTATGCTCGTTATTCATTTGTACGATATCACCTTCTTGAGGAGATTCGTGGCCAGCGCCTTGTGAATCGAAGAACCAGCTTTTAGGCTGTACAGGCTTGTGGAAGCGCTTTGCTGCCACACAATATAGTGCGAGTTCAGCTTGGCGAGGCTCAGACAGTTCTAAGCCAGAAATTTGTTCTTTGAAGGTTTGGTATGAAGATGCGTCATCAACGGTGAATTCATTATCTCTAAACGCGCAGTCCACCAGCTTATTGCGGACCAGATTCGTTTTGAAAATCATATCCTCTCCGAGGTTTAGCATTAATGAACATTGCTGCTCATCGTAATACCAACTCCATGTATCGCTAGGTTTAAGCATCATTTCGTCTCACACTGTTGAACCATTCCATTAGGTAAAACGCAAAATTACCTTCAATTACAGTAATTTTACTGAGCAATAGGCAAAAAAAAAGAGGAAATGAATTCCTCTTTCTTATCGCTTCTGTCTACAACTCAGTGAGTTACAGTGTCTCTTTTAGTAAGACGATGCCAAATTATAGCTTTCCTAAAATAACCAAATCTTTTTGATAACTCTGTTTCTAAAAGCTCTGGGTTTATAAAAGATCTGGTTTTCGGGGGACTATAAATTTTTAACGATGTCGCCTACAAGACCTGGGCCTTTGTAGATGAAACCAGAGTAAACTTGTACAAGCTTAGCGCCTGCCATCATTTTCTCTTTCGCAGCAACGTAAGAGTCAACGCCACCTACCCCGATGATCGGTAATGCGTCACCCAACTCTTCGTGAAGTTTACGAACCACTTCAGTACTGCGAGATTGAACCGGACGTCCACTTAGGCCACCCGCTTCATCGCAATGTTTCATGCCTTCAACGATTGAACGATCCAATGTTGTGTTTGTTGCGATCACACCATCGATCTTATTTTTGATCAATGATTCACAAATTTGGCTAATTTCGTCATCACTTAGATCCGGAGCAATCTTAAGAGCAAGAGGAACATATTTACCATGCTTCTCTTCTAGTTCAGATTGTTTCGTTTTAAGTTCAGACAATAGATCGTCTAGAGCTTCGCCGTATTGTAGAGAACGAAGTCCTGGAGTATTTGGTGAAGAGATGTTCACAGCAATGTAACCAGCGTATTGATATACCTTCTCCATACAGATCAAGTAATCTTCAGCGCCCTTTTCAATTGGTGTGTCTTTGTTCTTACCGATGTTGATACCTAAGATGCCGTCGTAGTTCGACTTCTTGACGTTCTCAATAAGATTGTCGACGCCTAGGTTATTGAACCCCATGCGGTTGATGATACCTTCAGCTTCAACAAGACGGAACAGACGTGGTTTGTCATTACCGGCTTGTGGACGAGGAGTTACCGTTCCTACTTCAACGAAACCAAAACCCATTGCGCCAAATGCATCAATACATTCGCCGTTTTTATCTAGGCCAGCCGCTAGGCCAACTGGGTTTTTAAAAGTAAGACCCATGCACTCTACAGGTCGATTAGGTAATTGTTGGCGATACAAAAGATCAATAGGAGTGCCTGTGAAGCGTTTGAAATTTTGAATTGCAAGATCATGTGCCTTTTCGGCATCAAGTTGGAAAAAGCCAGTTCTGGCTAGACGGTAGAGCATTGTGCCTCCGATAGAAAAAAGCCCCGTGTAAACGGGGCGATATTATTTACTTATTTACTCAACTATTCAATCTATTACTGTCTGTAAGGGTAAGATAATCGAGTTTGTTAGCGAATGAGGTTCTTTATTAAGCAAACGTTATCGTTTCAGCAGTCAGTTTACTCATTTCTAGTCTCTACCATATTACAGCCACCCACTCTTTTAACAACAAGCAAGGTGTCCACGAAGTGGGTCCGTCAAAAGAAGTGGGTCCGTCAAAAATCGTTAGACCTATAGATGCCACTTTATAGAAACAAAAAAGGCAGACCTTATGGCCTGCCCTTGTGTCTTTCGTTTTATCTAATCACTAATCTGTCGACATGCAGTTTAGATTCAATAACATCAATTCACGCAGTGCTACTGAGAACTTGGCAAACTCATGAACCGAACCCACTTTGAATTCATTGAGGATACTTTCCCAACGATGTAGAGAAACAGAGTTACTTTCCATCCAATCATCAAGCGCTTTAATCACATCGATGTCTGAAGCACAACCGCAGTTAAGCACTTGGCCAGTTAGCTGACGTTGCTGCCAATCCAGATCTTCTCTGAATGCTGCACGTGCCAACGCTTGCCAGTTGTTATCTACAGCTTGACCATTGATTTGCTTCAAGAACCAGTGCAGAGACAAACGGTCGCCAAGGTTGAAGTAAAGCTTAGACGCTTGTTGTACTGTTTTACCCGTCTCACGAGCCACTGTGGATATATCCAGTGCTGAGTACAAGCTAGACAAACGCGCAACTGAATTAGCCAACTCAGCGTTTACGCCTTGGTCAATCCATAACTGTGCCATTGCGTTATGCTCTTCTACTTCAGAAGCCACTAGGTTTTCGTCCAGTTTCTCTGTGATAGTAAGAACATCACCTTGGTAAAGTTCAATCAATGCTTTCACTGACTGTTTACCGGTACGGTTTCTTAGCAACCAACGAGCCAAGCGACGAAGTGTACGGCGAACATGGTAGATCAATTCATATTGAGCTTCAGAACTTGAAACATTGTCCAGTTCACGAATGCTCTTCAGAACATGGCCAAGACCATAGATTTCACGTGATGCCGCGTAAGCATTGGCAATATCAACAATATTCGCGCCCGTCTCTTCTTGCAGACGAGTAACGAAGTTACAACCCATCTCGTTAACCATTTGGTTAGCCAGTGCCGTCGCAATAATTTCAGAACGTAGTGGATGATTGTCCATGTGCTGAGAATAGTTACGACGTAACGCAGTTGGGAAGTACTGCATAAGCTGTTGAGCATGGAATTCATCATTAGCGATATCATCACTAACAAGATCTTCTTTAAGCACCATTTTTCCGTAAGCGACAAGTACAGAAAGCTCAGGTCTTGTTAGACCTTGGCCCTGCTTTTCACGCTCAAGCAGTGTTTCGTCATCAGGGATGTATTCCAAACCACGATCCAAGTACCCTGCTTTTTCCATTGTATGAATAAAGCGGATTTGCTCTTTTACTAAGCCAACACCTTGATGCTCAGTAACCGAAATAGACTCAGCTTGGCAATATGCGTCGTCTAGTACGATTTCGCCCACTTCATCTTCCATCGATTCAAGCACTTGGTTACGTTGCTTAACGGTTAGATCACCATTAGACACCAAACCATTCAAGAAGATCTTAATGTTTACTTCATTATCCGAACAGTCAACACCACCAACGTTATCAACGAAGTCGGTATTAACTCGGCCACCCGTTAGCGCGTATTCGATACGACCCAGTTGAGTCATACCCAAGTTACCGCCTTCACCAACAACCTTAGCTTTTAGGTCACGGCCATCGATACGAAGTACGTCATTTGCACGGTCACCAACATCTGTATGAGTCTCGTTTGAAGACTTAACGTAAGTACCGATACCGCCATTCCAAAGAAGATCAACCTGCATAGACAAGATCGCTTTGATCAAGTCATTCGGTGCCATTGATGCTTTCTTAGTACCCAGCATTTTCTGAATTTCAGGCGTCAGAGAGATAGACTTCGATCGACGAGAGAAGATGCCACCACCTTGAGAAATCAGGTCTTTGTTGTAATCTTCCCAGCTTGAGCGAGGTAGGTTGAACAAACGCTCACGCTCTACCCAGCTTGATGCTGATTCTGGATTCGGGTCGATGAAAATATGCATGTGGTTAAACGCAGCTTGCATACGAATATGCTTAGACAATAGCATGCCGTTACCAAATACATCGCCCGCCATATCACCTACACCTATAGCGGTGAAGTCCGTTGTTTGGCAGTTGATGCCCATTTCACGGAAGTGACGTTTAACAGATTCCCAGCCACCTTTCGCAGTGATACCCATGGCTTTATGGTCATAACCGTTAGAGCCACCAGAGGCAAATGCATCGCCTAACCAGAAATTGTATTCAGCAGATACTGAGTTTGCTAGATCTGAGAACGTTGCGGTACCTTTATCGGCGGCAACAACCAAATACGGGTCATCTTCATCGTGACGAACAACACTCTTAGGTGGAATAACCTCACCTTCAATGATGTTGTCTGATACGTCTAGTAGTGCACGGATGAAGCGCTTGTAACAACGTTGACCTTCAGCAAAGATCTCGTCTCGGCCAGACATAGTATGCTGACGCTTACAAACGAAACCACCTTTTGCACCAACCGGTACAATTACTGTGTTCTTAACTTGCTGTGCTTTAACTAGGCCTAGAATCTCAGTACGGAAATCCTCTTGACGGTCTGACCAACGTAAACCACCACGAGCGACTTTACCGCCACGTAGATGCACACCTTCAATGTCTGGTGCGTAAACGAAGATCTCAAACGCAGGAACCGGCGCTGGGATATCTGGGATCTCGCTTGGTCTCATTTTCAGAGCCAACCAAGGTTTAGACTGTTTGTTGTCGTCTAACTGGTAGTAGTTAGTACGAAGCGTTGCTGTGATCATTTCCATGTAACGACGAATGATACGATCATCATCCAAGCTTTCTACATGATCCAACTGTTCAGTGATCTTCTTAATAAGATCTTGTTGGCCTTTCGCGCTGCCCTTTAATTTAGGATCAAAACGCTTGCCGAATAAGCTCACTAACCCTTTCGCTAGATCTGGGTAATGAGACAATGTGTCTTCAATGTATTGTTGGCTAAATGGGAAACCCACTTGGCGCATGTAACGCGCATACGCACGTAAGATTGAGATTTCACGGCCAGAAAGAGCAGCACCCAATACCAAGCGGTTAAAACCATCGCTGTCTAATTCTCCTTCCCAAATTGCCGCAAAGGCTTGTTGGAAAAGATCGCGAGCTTCACGAAGATCAATCGTCTTGTCACTCTTATGCAGCATCGAGAAATCAAGGATCCAATAAGTCACCCCATTGGTCTTGCGCACTTCATAAGGTGATTCACCAATAACGCGCAGACCAAAGTTTTCAAGCATTGGCATAACATCAGACAGGTGAATCGGCTCATCACTGTGATAGAACAGCTTCAAACGAACAGCTTTAGAGTCTGCTGCTTCTTCTTGAGGACGGTAGAAAAGCATACCCAGTTTGTTGTCTTCACTTAGTGCTTCTAGACGCTCGATATCTGCAACAGCAGAACCAGGCATCATATCTTCTTTGTACGAACGTGGGAATGCACGCATGTACTCTTTCGATAACGGAAGACCTTTGCTCTCACCGAAGTTAGCAACGATTGATTCAGACAGGCGGTCATCCCACGTAGACGATACTTCCATTAAATTTTGCTCAATTGTTTTCACGTCCACATCCATGTTGTTGTTATCAACACGAACAATATAGTGCGTTCTTGCCAGTGGGCTTTCAGAGAAGTATGTCGTGAATTCGACCTCTTCTTCGCAACCGAAATACTGCTTCAAGATGCGTTGGGTTTGACGACGAAGTTCGGTGTTGTAACGATCTTTAGTAACGTAAACCATGCAGCTAAAGAAACGGCCAAACGGGTCTTTGCGAACAAACAAACGCAGAAGATCGCGATCTTGCATTTGAACTACGCCAGTACCGACTTCTAGCAATTCTTCTTCACGAGCTTGAAGCAGTTCATCTCGCGGGTAGTTTTCTAGAATGTTGTGCAGTGCTTTGTAAGAGTATGAACCTTCACGGTAACCACTCGCGTCTAAGATGCGCTCTACTTTCTCGCGAACAAGAGGGATCGTTTCAACGGTTTGGTTATAAACGGCAGAGGTGTAAAGACCAGTAAAGCGGTGTTCACCAATGACCTTACCGTTCTTATCGAACTTCTTAATACCAATGTAATCATTGTAAGCTGGGCGGTGAATGCGTGAAGCCGTGTTGCCCTTGGTTACGATCAATACATACGGTTTTTTCGCTTCTAAGCGTGCCGAGTCAGAAAACTCAGACAGCTTAACGTTACGCACACGATCTGAATTCGCAAACAAACCAAGGCCTTGCTCCTTGGTCGGTTGTAGTTCTGTGTCGCCATTTACAGAAACAAGGTCATATTCCTTGTAACCCATAAACGTAAAGTTGTGCTCGCCTAACCAACGAAGAAACGCCAACGTCTCATCAAAACGTTGACCGTCTACAGGAATGCTTTCTTTTTGCTTTTCAACTTGATTGGTTACTTCCTCAAGTTTTTCAACCATCTTCAGCCAATCGTTCACGACTAAACCAGTATCGGTAAAGATATCCAGTAGTTCCGTTTTGAGCGCTGTCATTTCAGCTTTGCTGCTAAGACGGTCTACTTCGATATGGAAAAGCGATTGGAATGCACCTTCGTTATTGCTCACGCCGACAACACTGCCCTTATCAGAGCGAGAGATTTGAGTTGGATTATGAAGCATAAGGTGAGAAGAAAGGTCTAGGCGAGTCAGCGCCATTTTTACAGAGTCTACAAGGAATGGGCTATCTGGTACGACTATCTCTACGATAGTGTGAGTAGATTGCCAACCTTGACGACTTACTGTCGGGTTAAAAACACGAACAGAGATTTGGTCAGCTTTCTTTTCATTGATGTGATGCCATAAGCTAACTACAGCACCGTATAAATCGGATTCGTTTCTCTGAGTTAGATCGTCGTGAGAAACATTACTAAACAAGTGTTGAGCAAGTTGAGTTACGAGAGGTCGATGAGCAAGGTCAAGTTTGTCTTGAATCAGTTTGTAAACTTTTTCAAGTAAAACTGGAACCACAGTTTCACGTGCGGTCATAGTCACACTCCACAATTAGAATTTTATTTTATTATTAGGGGGCTTACTTAAGCTAGCGTTTGAATCAAGCCTTCAAGGCCAGTTCTACTAACGAGTTAAGCAAAGGTAATGCATTCATTTATTGTAAAAGCATTATTGATAAATAGTTAATTGTTTTAGAGGTGGTAAGAGGTGAAATGTTTGATTATGTGATTAAGATTCCCTTTAACTCACTAGGCACGCCAAGCTTTACAGAGCTTCCAACTTAATAAACTTATTTTTTTGGTCAGTTGTTAACCTAAACTGTCCTCTAACCCCTATTTGTGTAAGAAATGGTCTGAAGCGAGTTGCAGGTAGCTGTAAGCGTAGCCCTGTTGTTGTTATCACTTGAACTTTACTTGCGGCACCCGAGTAGCTAGCCAAAAACTGCTGATATGAGATGTTAAGTTGGAAAATATAGCGATTCATACGATACCTGTATAAATATACAGTGCCGGTGTTTTTGGCACTTAACGATGTCTGAAAGTGAAACTGAGCTTGAAACTGCTCTAGCTTATCGAAAATTCGATAAACCAGAAACAAAAAATCAGTGGCAGATATTCTCTACCACTGATGACTTTTCGTTACTAGTAAACTGTTTATTAGTAAAACCTCTTATGATAAATCAGTTACCTGAATAAGCGGCTGACTTAAGCCTCTAGTGCTTTTGCCACTTTCTCGAATAAGTCTTTTGCAAGGTTGTCCATGTTCTTCATCGTCTCAAGTTCTTTTTTGATTAGAGCTTGGCGTTCATCATCGTACTTACGGAACTTAAGTAGCGGGTCAATCAAACGTGAAGCCACTTGCGGGTTGCTGCTGTTCAGTTCACGTAGGATCTCGCCCGCAAACGCATAACCTTGTCCTGACTTGGCGTGGAATTGAACCGGGTTCATGTTTAAGAACGAACCTACCAAGTTACGAGTACGGTTCGGGTTCTTCAAGCTGAACGCTTGGTGCGACATCGACGCTTTAATCACTTCAAGTGCATTAGAACTTGGGTTTGAACCTTGCAATGCAAACCACTTATCCATGACAAGACCATCGTGTTTCCACTTGTCGCTGTAATCCGCCATCAAGGTTTCACGACATGGTAGTTGCGCACTGTTCGCCGCGCCCATTGCAGCCATTGTATCTGTCATGTTGTTTGCTTGTTGGTACATAGCAACAACCAAGTCATTACCCTTTTCAGTATGCGCTAAGTAACTTAGACAAACTTTACGTAGAGTACGCTTACCAATCGAATCGTGATCGATCGTGTATTCTGTTAGTGCATGGCTGTGATAAACCGCCGCTAACTCGTCTTCAAGTTCTGCAGCTAGTGTTACTTTCATTGAGTTAAGAACAGATGCGACCGCATCAATATCAACGCGCTCATACCAACCCGACACTTCGTTATGGCTCGGTAGAGAAAGCATTTCTGCAATAAACGCAGGTTCTAGTGAATCACTAAGCAGTACCCCGCGGAATGCATCAACAACAGAAGCAGAAAGTTCAAACTTTTGACCTTGTTGAACGTTATCTACGTTGCTACGGATGTATTTCGCTAGCAGCATTTGTCCCGCATCCCAACGAGAGAACTCATTGCGAGCATTCACCATCAGGAAGATCAGCTCTTCATCTGAGTAATCGTATTCCAATTTCACTGGCGCAGAGAATTCACGAAGTAGCGATGGGATCGGTTGCTCTGAAACGTTTTCAAACACAAACGTTTGTTCCGCTTCTTTCACATCAAGTACATTGTGAACTGGCTGACCGTTACATTGTAACCCAATCACTTCACCCGACGCGGTGTATAACTCGATGTCTAGAGGAATATGCAGAGCTTGCTTTTCCGTTTGCTCATGAGTTGGAGCCGTTACTTGGCGAGTTGTTAACGTGTACTCTTTTTTGTCTGCGTCGTAGTGACTTTCAACAGAAAGCGTCGGCGTACCAGATTGGCTGTACCATAAACGGAACTGAGACAGGTCAACGCCCGACGCATCTTCCATTGCAGCAACGAAATCTTCGCAAGTTGCAGCGGTACCATCGTGACGTTCAAAGTAAAGCTTCATGCCTTTTTGGAAACCTTCCTCACCCAACAATGTGTGGATCATTCGGATCACTTCACTGCCCTTTTCGTATACAGTCAATGTGTAGAAGTTGTTCATTTCTATCACTTTTTCAGGGCGAATTGGGTGAGACATTGGACTTGCATCTTCAGCGAATTGTGGCCCGCGAATAATACGAACATTGTTGATTCGGTTTACTGCGCGAGAACCAAGATCAGATGAGAACTCTTGGTCACGGAATACGGTTAAGCCTTCTTTCAAGCTTAGTTGGAACCAATCGCGACATGTCACTCGGTTACCGGTCCAGTTATGGAAATATTCATGACCGATTACCGCTTCGATGCCTAGGTAGTCGGTGTCGGTTGCTGTTTGGTCGTTCGCTAAAACAAACTTAGAGTTAAATACGTTCAGACCTTTGTTTTCCATCGCGCCCATGTTGAAGAAATCAACAGCTACGATCATGTAGATGTCTAAGTCATACTCAAGATTGAAACGCTCTTCGTCCCACTTCATTGAGTTAATCAAAGAAACCATCGCGTGGTTCGCACGGTCCAAATTGCCTTTGTCGACAAATATTTCTAGGTCAACATTACGACCTGATTGTGTGGTGTAAGCGTCACGAAGTACATCGAAGTCACCCGCAACAAGTGCAAACAAGTACGCTGGTTTTGGATGTGGGTCTTGCCATTTCACCCAGTGACGACCGTTTTCAGTTTCACCTTCATCTACACGGTTACCATTACTTAGTAAGAATGGGTTTTCAGATTTGTCTGCGATGACTGTTGTCGTGAATTTCGCCAACACGTCTGGGCGATCCATATAGTAAGTAATGCGGCGGAAACCTTCAGCTTCACACTGAGTACAGAATGCGCCACCCGACTTATACAAACCTTCAAGTGCACTATTCCCTTCAGGGTTTACTTCCGTCACGATCGTGAGTGTGAAATCTTTCGGTAGTCCGCTCAGTGTCAGTTGAGTTTCAGATTGCTCGAATTGCGTCCACTCTTGACCCTCTACTAAAACAGAAACCAACGTCAAACCTTCACCATCAAGTACTAAGGTCGAACTATCTTTCTCTTGCTTAACACTAGACACCGCCGTAATGATGGACGCTGAATCGTACAAATCGAAAGTAAGATCGATTTGAGAAATAGTGTGAGATGGTGATTGATAATCTTTACGATACTTGGCTTGAGGTGTATGTGCCATGACGGGTTCCTTTTGATCGTTATACGTAATTGTATTTTAACTGTATATATCTAAAGGTTGAGGGCCAAGAACACAAGGGGAATATTGAAAAAAGGAGGCATTGTAGTAAAACGCCTCCATGTTTTGCTATTTTATCAACCAAATAAGAAAGGAACGGCTAATAAATGAACTGTGAGCCATATTATCAACAAACCTGACTTTGCGCATCCAACTCATCATTATCGAATACGATTGAGTACTGCAAACATGTCGCCTTCTTCACCTTGAAGCGTCAAGACGTCGCTGTTTAATGTGTAACGAGTGCCGTGCTCGCCATTTTCATACAGAAGCACCAATTGATCGCCTTCTGTGTAATACACCCCACGACGAACAACTTCACTCCCCACTTCATCGGACACTCTGAACATAAATACAAAGTCAGGTTGAAGCACTAAATCCATTTTTTGAATGTTACTCGCGCGTAGGTCGCTACCTGAAAGCTCAGCACTCGACCAAATACCTGCCAGTGCATTCGGTAAGGCTTTGGTAAACATGACACCGTTGAGGTTCAACATATTATGGTTACTGCTATAGGCGTAAACTTGAGGTTCAGAGGTGTTTAAACCCAAAATAATGGTATCTTCATTGGCATTATACAAGCCTTCCCAATGGTCGACACTGTAGTCTTTCTTTTGAATATCAATGGAGAATGAATAATTTGAATCAAGGGTTAGCTTTATCGCTCTAAAATTTTCAGTACCTTGTTCAGGATCTGGGTTCATCAAATACCAATCACCAAGCAGTAAAGGAAGGTCAAAATGAGATAGATTGCTGTCACTTTTTGATTGCTGATCGCTTGAAGCGACCTCACTCCCAAAAGCAACAAAACTTAAACAAGATAAAAATAGTAGAATCCATTTCATACGCGCCCCCTCGTTTTCTTTAAGCTTAGGCACGTAATGAATAGAAAGCGAAAAAATTTGATCCAAGTCACTAAATTTTAAGTGCAAAGTAACTTAAATGTCATTATTCGACACAAAACAGAGCTAAATAACCCTGAACATTGAGTGTTCTTTGCGACAGTCTCAACGGTTACAATCAGGTATTCCTGTCAAATACATAGACACAAAAAAAGCGAGCCTAGGCTCGCTTTTTAAATTGTGCATCTTTAAACAATCACCTTTTAACAGGTATTTGCTCTATTTCTTGATCATATCCAGCATGATAGCAACAGATTCATCAAGATAAGCATCCGGGGCTTCGTAGTCTTTAGGGATATCATCCAACGTTTTAAATGCCTCTAGCTTAGCGGCTTTTTGACGTTGATTGATACGCTCTAGACGAAGCTCATCCCCATCATCACTCTCTTGTTGACGTACTTTTTCGTTCAAAGAAAGGTCGTTATCATCTTTATCAGCCTTATATTTTTCAATATCTTGCGCGATAAAGCCAAACTCCATGTCTGTCGCAATACGAGCTTGGTGTTGAGCGGTTAAAGCAGCAACTTGCCCATCGTTACGCTGTAACACTGAATAGTTAGCTTTATCTATGCTATCCCAAGGCAGAGCATTATCTTCAACACTTTCACCAGTATCTGCTGGATCAATTGCCGTTGGGTAAGCAATATCAGGCACTACACCTTTGTTTTGCGTACTTCCGCCATTGATTCGGTAGAATTTCTGGATAGTGTATTGAACGTAGCCTAACTCTTTATCGAACAAATCATAAATATGATTCAAAGAACGATGCTGTTGTACCGTACCTTTACCGAAAGAGTTTTCACCAAGGATAATTGCACGACCATAATCTTGCATCGCTGCTGCAAAGATTTCAGATGCTGAAGCACTGTAGCGATTCACCAATACCGTTAATGGACCTTGGTAACTAATTTCGCCATCAGTATCACTGTTCACTTTTACACGACCGTAGCTATCACGAACTTGAACAACGGGCCCCTCTTTGATAAACAAACCAGAGAGTTCGGTTGCTTCCGTGAGTGCACCACCACCGTTGTTTCGCAGATCAACAATGATACCTTCGACACCTTGCTCTTTAAGTTCGGTGATAAGTTTATCAGTATCTTTAGAAAGGCCAACATAGAAGCTTGGTACTTCTAGTACACCAATCTTCTTGCCATCTTTCTCGATAACTTCTGATTTAACAGCGCGGTCTTCTAAGCGAATCTTATCGCGCACAATTGTGACAACGTGACTTTTTGCATCTTTACCATCTGGCAAGATCTGTAGCTTAACTTTAGTCCCTTTCGGTCCTTTAATTAATTGCACTACATCGTCTAAACGCCAGCCGATAACATCAACAATATCTTCGCCATCTTGGCCGACACCAACAATACGGTCACCATCACTCAATTGTTTGCTGTTTGACGCAGGGCCACCGGCAACGAGAGATCGGATAACGGTGTAGTCGTCTGTCATTTGAAGTACAGCACCAATGCCTTCTAGAGATAGATTCATCTCAGACTGGAATTGCTCTGCATTTCTTGGAGAAAGGTAGCTGGTATGAGGGTCAACTTCTCGCGCGAATGCGTTCATGTAGATCTGGAAAGCATCTTCGTTGTGCGATTGCGTAATACGCTTCATCGCATTGTTGTAACGCTTTTCCAAAACTTCTTGAATCTCTGGCCACTCTTTACCTGTAAGTTTTAGATTCAACGCGTCGTATTTAACACGCTTCCTCCAAAGCTCATTCACTTCAGCGATATCTTTTGGCCATTCCGCTTCGCTACGATTGAGCTCAATACTTTCATCAGTATCAAACTTAATCTCAGTATCTAGTAAAGACAGCGCATATTGGAAACGTTCAAAACGCTTCTGCATGGACAAATTATAAACATCGAATGCAATTTGGTTATTACCGGCTTTCAGTTGGTCATCAATTTGTTTAGATGAAGTAGCGAAAGAGTCAATATCAGCTTGAGTGAAGATATTACGGTTATAATCCAGCATCTCTAAATAACGATTAAAGATAGCTTGGGAGAAATCATCGTTGAGATTGAAGTGTTTATAGTGGGAACGAGTAAATCGAGAAGTAACACGTTTACTAGCAGTTTCGTGTTGAACCTCAGGAGCGAGTAGAGGTAAATCGTCCTGATTTAATTTGGCTTCAAGAGCCTGAGCTGAAGCTGCTAGCAAAAAGCTAGCAGCAATCAGTGTCAATTTTGAACGGCATTTCATGCGTAGGAGTATCTCCTTTAAGCGCGCAAGTGCTCCGCTTTAACAACCATTTGTAGGCCGTTTGCTAACTGAACACGCACATCTTCCTTATTGATTTCAACAATGGTCGCAGCCATGTTTCCTGTACCCATGTTCACATTTACTTCTTTACCAGTGATAAATTCATCGGCGTTCAAAGCGCGTGTTTCTACAGGCTTTTCTACTTTCGGTGCTTTAGGCGCTTGACGACGAGGCTGTTGAGCTTTCTTCGCTTTAGCTTTCGCTTTGCCTTCGTCACGAGCTTTCTGTGCTTGTTCTTTACGACGAGCCTGAACTTTCGCTTTGCTTTCTGCAAGTGTCGCTTTAGCGTGCTCAACGTGCTCTTCTTCTAGTGTGCCACATACGTTGCCGTCTAGGTCAACACGCTCTGCGCCAGCTTTTACGCCGTGCAGGTAACGCCATGATGATGTGTACTGTCTTAACGCTGCACGAAGCTGAGTCTTACTTACTTTTTCGTCTTCATTTAGACGTTCAGCAAGATCTTGAAAAATACCAATTTTAAGTGGTTTCGCTTCACCTTCTAGAGTAAAGCATTTAGGGAAACATTCAGCAACATATGCGATAACTTCTTTGCTGTTTTTTAACTTTTCAGTGTTTTCCATGTGGGTTCCTGGTTTTTGCGGTTTTCCGCGAGCATTAAGAAAATATTTTTACGTATTATAGAGAGATGCTTGGGAAAAACCACAGTAAGAGAATAATTTATGCCTTGTTCGCGTGCGAATTAAGCAGCTTTTCCACTTCTGCCATGAAAAATGTTAATCCGTCCTCGTCAATTTGAGAAAAACGACCAACATTTGGGCTATCGATATCAAGAACGCCCGCAATTTTCCCGTCAATCGAAAATGGTATAACGATTTCTGAGTTACTTGCAGCGTCACAAGCGATGTGTCCTTCGAATTCATGAACATCATGAATGCGCTGAACTGTATTCGTCGCGACCGCAGTTCCACACACACCACGCCCTACCGGAATTCGAACACAAGCTGGTTGACCTTGGAATGGGCCAAGCACAAGTTCGTCTTTTTCCTTAGATTGGTCCTGCTTCATTAAATAGAAGCCTGCCCAATTTAATTCATCCAACTCCATGAATAATAATGAGCTGATATTAGCTAGATTAGCAGTTAGATCGGGTTCTGATTCAATTAATGCAACGGCTTGTTTGGTTAAGCGTTGGTAATGTTCTATTTTCATATTAACTTCCAATTAAATTGAGACTTCCATTATCAAGAGAACGCAGTAAAATGCGGCCATCAAACTAAATAGGACTTATTCTCATTACAATGACCAATTCAGAAGACACTATTAGCCGTTCTTGGTTAATAACTCAAGTAAAAAAACACAAGTCCAAATTACTGTTTGCTAACATTATTGCCATACTTGCAACTCTCATTAGTGTCCCTATCCCGTTGCTCATGCCATTAATGGTTGATGAAGTATTACTTGATAAGCCGGCTTCTGGCTTAGAGATGATGAACCATCTACTTCCGACATCGTTGCAGACACCAACTGGCTATATTGCACTGACTTTGCTGTTAGTCATAATCATGCGTACTGTTAGCCAAGCGTTGAACATTCTACAAGGGCGTCAATTCACGCTTGTCTCAAAAACTATTACCTATCAAATGCGCAGCAAAATGATAGATAAGCTCGGCCGCATTAGTATTAGACAATACGAGACCAAAGGCAGTGGCGGTATTAATGCTCACCTGATAACAGACATAGAGACAATAGATAAGTTCATTGGTTCGACTCTATCTAAGTTCATAATTAGCTTCTTAACCGTTTTCGGTACCGCTATCGTGTTGCTATGGTTAGAGTGGCGTTTAGGACTGTTCATTTTACTGGTCAATCCTGTTGTAATTTATTTCTCCCGTAAACTAGGTAGCAGAGTCAAACACCTTAAGAAGTATGAGAACCAATCTTTCGAGCGCTTTCAAAACCGTTTAGTGGAAACCTTAGATGGTATTTACCAACTGCGTGCGGCAAATAAGGAACGTATCTTTCTCGATGAACTTAAGGTTCAAGCAAACCAAGTGAGAGTCGATGCAGACAAATACGCTTGGCAATCAGAAGCTGCAGGCCGTGTTTCGTTTCTGCTGTTCTTATTAGGTTTCGAGCTTTTCCGTGCCGTCGCGATGCTAATGGTGTTATTCAGCGACTTAACGATTGGTCAGATTTTCGCGGTATTTGGTTACTTGTGGTTCATGTTAGGCCCGGTTCAAGAGCTGCTAGGGATTCAATTCTCTTGGTATAGCGCAAAAGCAGCACTTCAGCGCATCAACGACCTTCTTCAGTTAGAAGAAGAGAAGCGCCCTGTCAGTAAAGTGAACCCATTTAATGAAGATCAAGAAGTGACAGTCGACATTGAAGACGTTACATTCTCTTACACATTAGAAAACACTGTTTTAAATAGGCTATCGCTGCACATTCCAGCAGGTAAGAAAGTCGCTTTGGTGGGTGCGAGTGGTGGCGGTAAATCTACGTTAATCCAGTTACTGATTGGTGTTTATCAAGCGGACTCTGGATGCATTCGTTATAACGGTGAAACCACCGACGACATCAGTTTCGATGTGATACGCAGTCAAATTGCCGTTGTTTTACAACAACCTATACTTTTTAACGATACATTAAGGCATAATCTGACCCTTGGTGCTGAATACGATGAAATGTCGTTGTGGCGTGCACTTGAAGTCTCTCAAATGCAAGATGTCATCAAGCAACTGAGTAATGGCTTAGATACACAAATTGGTAGGAATGGCGTTCGATTGTCTGGCGGGCAACGACAACGCTTAGCTATAGCCCGAATGGTGCTGAGCAATCCTAAGTTTGTTATTCTAGATGAAGCGACATCAGCACTCGATACAGCAACAGAGTCAGCATTACATAAAGCGCTGAGCGAGTTTTTGAAAGATCGCACAACTTTGATAGTGGCTCATCGATTATCAGCGGTGAAACAGGCCGATCTAATCTATGTTTTAGAAGATGGGCAAGTTACACAGACAGGAACACATGGTGAATTGGTTGAACAACAAGGATTATATCAAACACTCTATGGCAGTGTGCAATCGCACGCCTGATGTTTATTGTTTTAGAGACTTAAATCAGTGTTGTTCTAGGCATTTAAATCAGGTTAAAAGTCTGATTAGTGTTTCAACTTGGGAGGTCGCGTGACCTCCCCATTCGTAACCAACCCTTTATCAACTAAGCAGCAGCTATCGACTCAGCACCAGTGCGACAGTAGCTCTGTACGTCTTTGTCAGGGCTGCGAACTTCCCGTTGATAAAATGGACATCCCTTTGGGGAAATCCGCTTACTGCCCAAGATGCGGTACTCAGCTTTATAGAGGCGGCACCCCTAGCCTGTCTGGAAACCTTGCAATCGCTATTACCTGCTTATTGCTGTTTATCCCCTCACACTTTTTTGAATTCATCAGTATTCGCCTGATTGGTGTCATGATACCTGCGACATTACCATCTGGCGTATTTACTTTAATGGGTGAAGGCTTCCCTCTACTTGGCTTGTTGATCTTATTCTGCAGTTCGATCGCCCCGTTACTTGTTTGTACCTCGGTACTCATCACCCATTTATCCTTGCGCTTTAAGATTTTCACACCATTTCGTTATGCATTAGCTATCATTCAGACACTTAAGCACTGGATGATGTTGGATGTATTTCTGGTGAGCGTGGCAATCTCGTGCTTCAAATTACAAGATTACTCAGATATTTTCGTCGGCCCTGGTTTAGTTGGTCTGATTCTACTGCAGCTTTTCAGTGTGTTACTGGTAAGTCGGATCAGTGTGCGTCGCTACTGGGAAGCTTGGGCTAAAGAGTCTGACTACTCTTTTGATAAAAGTAAGAACGTACACTGTCATAACTGTCACCTGTCTCAGCCTGACGGACACACTTGCGTGCGTTGTCACCATGACTTATATCATCGCAAACCCTACTCTGTACAAAAGACATGGGCTCTACTTTTTGCCGCCTCAGTGGCTATCGTGCCGGCCAACGTCATTCCAATTTCTATCGTGATAACAAACGGGCAAAGACTAGAAGACACCATCATCTCCGGTGTCGCTTCGCTAATTAATAGCGACATGTATGGCATCGCAGCAATCATTTTTATTGCCAGTATCGTCGTGCCTGTCGCGAAAATACTTGGTCTAACGTATATCTTAATTTGTATAAAAATGAAGCGTGCGGTTTACCATAGACAACGTATGACCATCTATTTCATTGTGAAATGGGTGGGAAAGTGGTCGGTAATGGATCTGTTCGTTATTTCGATCATGGTGACCTTGGTCGACCGTGGACAAATTTTAAACTTTACACCAGGTTATGGTGCAGTCGCTTTTGGCGTCGTGGTTGTTCTCACGATGCTGGCGGCGGAAAGCTTAGATCCTAGGCTAATTTGGGATAACTACACCTCTAAAGATGAGTCAGTGAATGAACAACGATAACCAATCACAAACGTCATATTCACCAGAAGTCAGGAAAAACAAAGGTATTTCCCCTTTGTGGATCCTGCCGATACTAACCGTCGCATTAGCGGGTTGGTTGGTCATGAAATCGATACACGATGCAGGACAACGTGTGCAGATATATTTCTCAGATGCCGCAGGTTTAGTCGCAGGTCGAACGACAATTCGCTACCAAGGCTTAGAGGTAGGTATGGTGCGCGACATTACCTTGTCCAAAGATTTATCGAGCATCTATGTCGATGCTGACATCTACCCAGAAGCGAAAAAGCTACTCTCAAAAGGCACGCGTTTCTGGCTCGTAAAACCAACAGCAAGTTTATCTGGTATCTCAGGGTTAGATGCGCTTGTTTCAGGTAACTATATCGCTATCCATCCTAGCGAAACCAAGCAAGAACCAGAAACTGTTTTCCAAGCTTTAGAATCATCCCCTTCTGACTTATTGGCTTCGGAAGGCCTGAATATTTCATTGACGACCAAGGACCTGGGAGGGGTGTCTGTTGGCTCTCAAATCGTTTATCGTAAAATTCCAATTGGTGAGGTTTACAACTACCAGCTAAACGACAACGCAAAATCAGTGACGATTCAAGCGGCGATTAAAGATGAATACAGCCATATCATTACCGACCAAAGCCGTTTTTGGAATGTCAGTGGCTTAGGTGCCAGTATCGGATTTTCTGGTGTCGACGTACGCTTAGAAAGCCTCAGTGCTCTGCTTGGCGGTTCAATTGCGGTCGACTCTCCGGGAGAGGGTCAACCCGTAGAGATGAACACCAAATTCAAACTTTACCCAGATTTGAAAACAGCCGGTCGTGGTATCTCGATCAAGATAGCCGTACCCGACGACAACAAGATCAGTGCAACGGGCGCTCCGATCATGTATCGAGGCATCGAAATCGGTCAAATCACTGACCTATCTTTAAGCGAAGGGCGTGAAAACGTCGTTGCATCGGCTGCAATCCAACCGGCATTCAGTGACTTTTTAAATAGCGGCAGTCAATTCGTTTTAGAGGAAGCTGAACTATCACTTACTGGAATGAAAAATATTGCCAACTTAGTCACGGGGAATTTTCTAACCTTGGTTCCAGGTGAGGGTGAAAAAGCGCGTCGATTTACTGCGATTCGCAAAAATGAGTTCAGTCAGGAACAAGAAAAATCCGTTGCGATTCGCTTAACGTCAAACAATTCATTCGGGTTGGATGTCGGTACACAGTTACTCTACAAAGGCATTGCTGTTGGCTCTATCATCCAAGTGGGTTTAGTCGATGGTGTGGGAACTGGCTCTGATAAGCACGAAGTGTTTATGGATGCGCTTGTCGATAACGAATATGCTCACCTAATCAAAAGCCATAACCGTTTCTTTGTGACAGGCAGTGCGACTGCAGAGCTAACCGAATCAGGCTTGAGTGTTACGGTCCCACCAGCAAAACAACTTCTTACTGGCTCAATTAGCTTTGTTAGCGAAGGTCAGTCGAAAGCACGAACTGACTATCAGCTTTTCCAAAGCAAATCGTTAGCAGAAATCGCCAAGTTTAATCAGTCTGGCTCAAAGACGCTTTCGTTGTTTGCGAGCGAGCTACCTTCAATTTCTAAAGGAAGCCCACTACTCTACCGCAACCTACAAGTGGGTAGCATTTCTGATTTTCAGCTTGTCGATGGTGGCGTGAGAATCAAAGTCACGATCGAAAATCGTTACACACACTTACTCAATGAACATACTGTTTTCTGGAACCGCTCAGGCGTTGAGATCGATGCGTCGCTATCGGGTATCAGTATTAAAGCAGCACCCGTTAAAACGCTTATTCAAGGCGGTATTGCTTTTGACTCTCTTCCGGGAATAGACAACAAACTCGGTGATGTGTGGAAACTTTATAAAGATTCGAAATCCGCGCGAAAATTTGGTCGTGCGATTACGATTACCTCTTCAGGCGATCAAGAAGTCAGCAAAGGCATGGCGATCAAATATCAAGGCGTCACCGTCGGTGAGGTTACCTTGGTGATTCCTAACTTCAATAAAGGCGGTATTGAAATTACTGCGCGTATTTTACCTGAGTACGTAGACAAGATTGCCGTTGCGAAGAGTCACTTCTGGTTAGCAGAACCTGAAATCGGCCTTAATGGCATCAAGAACGTCTCTGCACTGCTCTCTAAGCACATCAACGTAGACCCGGGCAATGGTGACATAAATACGAAATTTAAGCTGAGCAAGGGGCCAGTGCAGCCTGAAGGCAAGATATTCCAGCTACAAAGCGAAACGCGAGGCTCGGTATCAGAAGGCACACCGATCCTATTTCGAGAACTAGAAATCGGTAGTGTTATCGATGTTCAACTAGGCAAGTTTGCTGATCGAATCATCTCTACGATTCAAATCGAACCTGACTACGCGTATCTGATCCGCGCAAACACCGTGTTTTGGAACGTATCTGGTGTCGATGTCTCTATCGGTCTCTCTGGTGCAAACATCAAAGCTGGAACGGTAGACAGCTTGTTAAGAGGTGGTATTACATTCTCAACGCCACCGACCAATGAGCTTCAGCCAGTGGCAAACGAAGATCAGTCTTTCTATCTCTATCCTAAAGCCGAAGATGAGTGGAAATCATGGAGAACCGCAATTCCACGCCCATAGAGTGAATCCTCAGAAGCTCCATGCAAATTAATACCGCTTGACGAAGAATAATTCATCATCAAAATGCAGCCATTAGGCTGCATTTTTGTTGTTTACTATAAATATGGTTTAGGACGGCCTCATTTTGCTTTAAACTCCCCCGCATTAATGCAATAAATCGAGACACTCTTTTGCACGCTAACGTATATATTCCTGAAGAATTCCTAACGCACATCGAATCAATCATGCCTAGTCATCTAGATATGGCTTCTTTTGTCGCTTCATGCCAAAAACCACTTCGTAAAAGTATTCGAGTCAACACATTGAAAATCAGTGTTGAGGACTTCTTACTGCGAGCAAAAGAGAAAGGCTGGGAACTGGAACCTGTACCTTGGTGCGAAACGGGGTTTTGGATTACAGCGGATGAAAGTGAAGCGCCACTAGGTAATACGGCAGAACACATGTCTGGCCTTTTCTATATCCAAGAAGCCAGTTCTATGATGCCACCGTCAGCACTTTTCCAAGGTGAGGCTGACTACCAAGCCGTATTAGACACTGCGGCTGCACCCGGTTCTAAAACAACGCAAATCGCAGCGCTAATGAATAATCGCGGCGTATTGGTTGCCAATGAGTACGCAGCAAGCCGCGTGAAAGTTCTTCATGCCAACATCGAACGTTGTGGCGTTCGTAATGCCGCACTCAGTAACTTTGATGGTCGAGTTTTCGGTGGGTGGTTACCAGAACAGTTTGATGCTGTTCTGCTAGACGCGCCCTGCTCTGGTGAAGGTACGATTCGCAAAGACGCTGATGCGATGAAGAACTGGACGTATCAATCTGTAGTCGATATTGCTGACACTCAAAAAGATCTGATCGAAAGTGCTTTTCATGCTCTCAAACCTAACGGCGTGCTGGTTTACTCAACCTGTACGTTAAGCACGGAAGAGAACCAACAAGTGTGTCATCACCTAAAAGAGACCTTTGGTGATGCGGTTGAGTTCGAGTCTTTGGAAAACTTATTCGACAATGCTAAAGCAACCACGACAGAAGAAGGCTTTCTACACATTTTCCCACAAGTGTATGATTCAGAAGGCTTCTTCGTTGCGCGCATCCGTAAACTAGCGTCTGTAACACCACCAGAAGTGAAAAAACGTCTGGGCAAATTTCCATTTGAAAAAGCGTCAAAGAAAGCTCAACAAGAAGTCGCTGAACAACTGCTGGGCGCACTCGATATCGAACTACCAAGTGATACTCAAGTTTGGATTCGTGACAAAGACGTTTGGCTATTCCCGGAAGCGCTAGAACCTATGATCGGTGAGTTCCGTTTCTCTCGCATGGGCATCAAGATCGCTGAAACACATAAGAAAGGTTACCGCTGGCAGCACCAAGTCGCGACAACGCTCGCAACAGGCAATGAAGCCAACATTGTAGACCTTAGCATTGAAGATGCTCGTGAATGGTTCATGGGACGCGATGTTCGCCCTGAAGACTTGTCAGGCAAAGGTGAAGTACTAGTGAAGTACAATGGTGCGATCATCGGCCTTGGTAAGTGGGTTGGCAACCGAGTGAAGAACGGTTTACCACGCGAACTCGTGCGCGATAAGAACCTATTCTAAATAGCTTTCGTGCTTAACGGCTTAACGGCTTAACGGCTTAACGGCTTAACGGCTTAAAGAATCGCACAAACAAAAAGCCCAAACAATGTTAATTGTTTGGGCTTTCTCTATTCTACCGGTCATGTAACTCTGTGTGCGAGCGCTTGTAAATCAACGACTAATTATACAAACATCAATTCAAGTCACTATTTCAAATAAGAAAAATCGCACTTTAGGGAATCTAAACTAGACTTCAATCTAATAGTCAAAAGATTGAAACGATTAGCGTAGGCTCTTCGGAGCCCTTTCCCCTAAGCCCAAACAGGAAGGTTTGGGCTTTTTTTTGACCGAAAGGATCGCTTATTTAACTAAGCTGATACCTTCTTTGTCGATAGTGATCTTGCCAGATTTGTACAAACCACCAATTGTCTTCTTGAACGTACCTTTACTTGTTCTGAATGCAGAGAAAATAGCTTCAGGAGAAGACTTATCATTCAAAGGCAGGTAACCGCCCTTCTTCTCAAGAAGATCCAGAACCTTAGTGCTTAGGTCATCCATCTTAGCGACACCAATTTTCTGAAGAGACAAATCAATCTTACCGTCTTCTTCACGAACGTTTTTAATGTAGCCTTTTAGTGTCTTACCAATAAACAGCTTACCGATGATGTCTGATGGGAAAATCATACCCCAGTGTTCACCGTTCACGATCGCTTTGTAACCAAGTTGGCTGCGCTCGGCGATAATGAGATCAACTTGTTCATTTTGCTTATAAGTCGCAGGCGTGTTGTCTAACCATTTGTTGAACTTCGTTGTACCAACGATACGGCTCGATGCTTTATCGATATACACATATACTAAGATTGACTGGCCTTCGTTTAAACGGCCGCGCTGCTCGCTGAAAGGAACAAGAAGGTCCTTACCTTTCACGCCCCAGCTCATGAATGCACCAGTGCTGTTAACACCTTCAACCGTCATCAAGCCAAACTGCCCTACTTGAGCGATTGGTTTTTCAGTTGTGGCAGCGATCTGGTTGTCAGAATCAATGTATAAGAAAACATCTAGCTTTTGACCAATTTCAACACCTTCAGGAGTAAATCGTTTCGGCAGCAACACCGTTCCATAGTCGCTCGCGTCAAGGAATACACCGAAGTCTGCTTGTTTTACTACTTCTAGGTTGTTTATTTGACCAATATTAATCATCAAGATTGTCTCTACTTTAAATTTGGCGGTGATTATACGTGATCTCTGATATGCTTTCGCTAGTTTCATTCATATTTTTATATTCTAGGAGACATCGTTGATCACCGTTGATAAACAAGATGCGATAACACTTAAAATTAACCATGCGATGGCGAAGACCAAAAAGCTCGATATGGACGTTTATCTATTCATTCCCGGTGAACTCGGACTGACTCCTGAAGTACTTTCTGAAAGTGCCTTCTTTTACAGTTCAATTACTCAAAAGCGTGCTTACTACAGTGATAAGACACTATTACCATTGGTACACAGCCGCTTGGCAAAACGCGGACGCTTATCGACGACACAGTATCGTGTGAGTTTGAGTTTGTTCGCCTATCAATACGTGATTGCTTTAGATAAAGCAGTGAGCAGCTTGAATAAAACAGATAGTGACGACGTAACGGCTGATGACGTCGATGAAGTCATCGAACTGGCTTTGGATATCCTCAAGAAGCTTCGTCGTAGTATTCCTTATGAAGAAAACCTAAAGCGCTATTATGCCAATATTGATAATTACCTTTCTTGGTACACGGAGCAAAAGTTCTTATCTTTGGTATCACATATGCCACGTGGCAGTGAATACTCGACGATAAAAGAGCGACTCTTGACGCTTTGTGAAAAAGAGACCGCCCATCGAAAACTTAATCGCTATAACTCAGCGAAGGTACGAGAAGACGTAACACGTTTGAGCAACAAGATGCGACTGTTGCGACGTTTGATCGAACACCCTATCGTCCTCAAAGAAAAGACGACATCAATGGGTAAGAACGTGAAGAGAGCTGTTAAAGGCATCGCCACAGGCTTGGTCATGGTGGTAGTTACCACAACCGTTATATTAGCTCGCGACTTTCTAGGAGAGATTACTGCATCTTTCATCGTATCGATGTCATTCATTTACGCTTTGCGTGAAATCTTCAAAGATGATTTAAGAGACATACTGTGGCGTTGGCTGCGTAAAGGCAAACCCAAGTGGAAGCGTCGCTACTTTGATCCAACAACCAATAAATCTGTCGGCCATAAGCTTGAATGGTTGGACTACGCGAATTTTTCTAAGTTAGCAGACCGTATTCAATCAATACGCAAGAAGCGTGTTGTTCAACGTGAAGAGCAAATTTTGCACTATCGTTCGCATACAGAAATGTCGACATCGACATTCATGAGTGGTTACGAAGAGACTCGTGAAACGGTATCGATCAGCCTCAGAGCACTGACACGCTTAATGGACAAGGGTTCGAATAACGTATATCGCATGAATGAAGGGCAAGTAAGCCGAGAATCAGTAGAAAAACGCCACCTGCTCAACCTGATCATTAAAGAGAACAATCACGATGATGAGCCTACCTATTACCGCTGGAAAATAGTCATGAACCGTTCAAAAATCGTTGATATCGAGCAAATCACTCAAGAATCATAACATTGTTAGGGCATACAGTACGGCATGTGGGTATTCAATTCACATACCGCTCTTCCACTTGTTCAACGACTTCTGTCGAACTATGATCTTCAGATTCAGCCCAACCTTATACTTCGGAGCTATTATCTAGCTGGGACTTTCTTAATCGAAAGTGTTAGCGTGAATTCCGCCATTGGTTCGTCGCCATGCAAAGACGGGCAGGTCGCTATGATGGTCACTGGTTGATTCACACGCTCGCCAGTAGACATGGTTTCTGCCAACATAGTGTTGATCAGCTCACCATCGTTACAAGTGAAGTGTACGTCACCTTCTGGACGCTTCAAGAAATTACCTGTCACCTCTTTAAATGCCAAAGAAATCTTTTCGCCCTGCTGCTGAGATTTACTCATAGCAAGGAAACCACCTGCTACGTCAGCTCCCACAGCTAACACACCAAAATACATACTATTGAGGTGGTTCTTAGTTCGCCTTTTGAGAGGAATTTTCACTTCAACATGTTGATTATCCAGCGCGAGCAGTTTTGGTCGACATAGCCAGATCAGAGGTACTTTGAAAAAGCCAAACATGCTCAAGTAGAAATTTGCTTTTTGTAGAGGGGTCAGCATTCGGATTACCTAGTCAAATAAGTCATCAGACCAGTTAATCGATTAGCGATGTACATGTCAAAAAAATGTTACAAAAAAGAGATATCATCGCATAATGATATCTCCCTTTTTCTCTAAGCTTTAGTGACTTAGATAAACTCATACAGCAAGTTGATTTATCTAGACAATAAGCTGGTTTATGCAGTGATAACTGTTTCTACACCTTCGAGATCCGCAATGAACCCTTGTAAGCGCGGGTAGTCCACCAGGCCTTGAGTCACAAGCAGGACGGGCTTCTTCGCGTTCAGTGTTGCTTTAACAATCATACTCAACAAGGTAATAACTGCCTCGTTTTGAGGATCAAAAGCGTGTTGCTGAGCTTCATTGTGCTTGTCTACACCTAAAGTGAAAGACGCTAAGCTATCAACGTTCACCACAACACCATCGAAGTAATGAAGTAACCTTTCGCTTAGTAGCACAGCAGACGGCACATCGCACGAGAACAGAACTTTCAAGCCATTAAGCCCGCGTGGTAAGCCTTGCTCTGCAAGCAAATCAATAATCTTAGCGGCATCGCTTAATGCTCGTACATACGGTACAACCACTTCAACGTTAATACCCTGCTCTCGCAGCACTTTAATAACCTGACACTCTAAAGCGAAAGCCTTGCTGTACTCGGCTGTCGCATAACGCGCAACCCCACGAACACCTAGTGCCGGGTTTATCTCTTCGGCTTCACAGCTACCACCAAGTAGCGAACGGAAGCCATAGCTATCAGCACTACTTAACGCAATACGAACAGTGGCGTGGTTTGGCTGAACGGCTGCTTGAATGGCAATAACCAAGGTCGAAACAAAATGCTCATCGACTGTTTTATCGCCAAGGATCGCATCTAAAGAGGTTTTTTCGATATCAGTCAGTGTTTCTAAATAACTTTCAATACTTGGATGATAGAAGACACGATCCATGACCAATTCAGATAATGAAACGTATAAATGGTTGGAATTATTATTATCGTTGTAAGAAGGCAGCACATCACCTAAGACAAGTTCTGGGTGCAAAGTGCTTTGATTTTCTTGAGTCATTGCTGCTCCAGCATTTTTATGTTGTGTTCAAACGAAAATACCGATAGCTGCCTGTTAATACAAGTGAAAATCCCCCATTTGACGTTGGCCTGCTGATAAAAATGAGAATATTAGCAATAACAGAGATAACTTTGACTTAAGAGAGTTTATTCCTCTGTTCAATTCCGTTATCTTAACCACTTCGCAATAGAATAAAAAAGCTATCACATGCCATTAAAAACTGATGAGTTGAGAACCCAAGCTCTGGGTCCTATGCCAACTCCTGCCGAATTAGGCAATGCACACCCTATTACTGACGACGTTGCTGAGCGCATTAAGAATTCTCGCCGCCAAATCGAAGATATCCTAACGGGTCGTGATAATCGCCTATTAGTTATCGTTGGTCCTTGCTCTGTTCACGATACAGATGCGGCACTTGATTACGCTGAACGTCTAAGCCAGATTCAAGATCAATACAAAGATGAACTGTTCGTTGTCATGAGAACCTACTTCGAGAAGCCTCGTACGGTTGTAGGTTGGAAAGGTTTAATTACCGATCCGAATCTCGATGGTTCATACGCACTTGAAACAGGCTTGAATAAAGCACGTAAGCTATTGCTAGATATCAACAAGCTTGGCCTAGCTACCGCGACTGAATTCCTTGATATGATCACCGGCCAGTACATTGCAGACCTTATCACTTGGGGCGCAATTGGTGCTCGCACGACTGAATCTCAGATTCACCGTGAAATGGCTTCTGCACTGTCTTGCCCAGTTGGCTTCAAAAACGCGACTAACGGCAACATCAAAATTGCCATTGATGCGATTCGTGCTGCGCATGCTTCACACTACTTCTACTCGCCAGATAAGAACGGCCGCATGACGGTTTACCGTACTTCTGGTAACCCATACGGTCACGTAATTCTACGTGGTGGCGATAAAGGCCCTAACTTCGATGCTGAATCTGTAGATAACGCATGTAAGCAACTGGCTGAATTCGATCTACCTCAACGTTTGGTTGTAGACTTTAGCCACGCTAACTGTCAGAAACAGCACCGTAAACAGTTAGAAGTTGCACAAGACATTTGTGAGCAAATCAAATCTAACAAGAATCAAATTGCAGGCATCATGGCGGAAAGCTTCATTGTTGAAGGTAACCAGCCAATGACAGATATCAACAACCTAGAATACGGCAAGTCTATTACTGACCCATGCCTAAGCTGGGAAGATACTGCAACAATGCTAGATATGCTTGCAACAGCAATTAAAGATAGAAACTTAGCTTAAGGAAACAACACAATGCCATCATTTGACATTATCTCTGAAGTAGAAGCAGTAGAACTGCGTAACGCGGTAGACAACGCAAACCGTGAACTATCGACTCGTTTCGATTTTCGCGGCGTTGAAGCAAGCTTTGATTACAAAGATGAATCAGTAAAATTGACTGCTCAAGACGATTTTCAACTGAAGCAAATGCGCGATATCCTTCGTAGCAACCTAACAAAACGTAATGTTGATCCTAACGCGATGGAAGCGAAAGCAGCAGACCAAACAGGTCGCACTTGGCACCAAACGGTTATCTTTAAGCAAGGTATCGAAACGGATGTTGCTAAGAAGATCGTTAAGCTAATCAAAGACAACAAAGTTAAAGTTCAAGCTTCTATCCAAGGCGACAAAGTTCGTGTAACGGGTAAAAAGCGTGATGACCTACAAGCTGTTATGGCTCTAGTTCGCAGCGGTGAACTTGGTCAACCTTTCCAGTTTGACAACTTCCGCGACTAATTTTCGAGTTTGAGCGACTGCTTATTGTGGTTGCTCATTCATCAGCACAATGTCGTGTTTAAAATCATAAAAAGCCACTTCTTTTAGGAAGTGGCTTTTTATTTATCGGTCAGCTTTATTCGCATACCGCGAGGGCATTTGAACCGAGCTAGATAGATCGAGCCTTACTTGAGTACTTTGGCTGCAGACAATTTTAGGTCTTTGCCGACCAGCAGATTGAACTCTACGCTTGCTGGTGGAATAAACACACACACTCGTAATTTCTCAGCTCTGGCTTGCTCAAGCTTGGTTGATAGCTCTCCGCTATTAACATAGCTCTCTCTTTCTGCATCTCGACGGCATAAGTCTATAAATTCGAATGGACAATCGATTGGTGAAAGTACTAGCTCTGCCTCTTGCATCAGACGTAAAGCCTTCATAGAAAGTAGCTCAACATCTTCTTCAAATTCGATCCAAGTGACCTGCCCTTCACTATCAACTTGCTCAGTCAACGACTGTTGATAATACGATTCAAGTTGATCCCTATCCGTCACTTGATTAATAAAACTGGACGACAAAAAGCGCTCCCAGAATTTTCGGCGTTCATCAACAGTAGGAAAGGACTCTTTAATTGAATTGCGTTTTGATGCACCGAAGTCCGCTATCAAACCTATGTTCTGTGGCAATACAGTTTCGAGTTTTTCTCTAATATTTCTCACCAAAACAGGTGATGCGCCCCCACTTGAGATCGCTATTTGGATTCGTCCGCGATTTATCATTGAGGGTGTGATGAAGTCACAATAGGGTAAGTCATCGACCACATTGACAAGAATACCCATTTTTTTTGCATCATTATGTACTTGATGATTTAGGTTTGGGTTATCTGTAGTTGCCCACACTTGTAAGTAGTTTTTCGAGATAAGCTGTGACGAGTAAAAATTTTGAACCCAACGAAGTTTGTCTTCATCGGCTAGCTCTTTTAAGTAAGGTGCGACCTTAGGAGAAACCAAAGTTACATTAGCACCCGCTCGCAGCAAACTGTCGACTTTTCGGCAAGCAACCTCGCCCCCACCAACCACTAGAATTGGCTTATTCTCTACATCCAAAAACATTGGGAAATAACGCATGTTCTTCCTTGAGACTACTTCAATAACTATTCAGACATGCTACCAAATTTGGAGCATATTCATAACTATCCAAGCGTAATAAAAATATTTATTGACCAAATTTCCACCTTTCTTAAGGCTAATGCGCCACCAATACGACTTTAATTCAGAATATTTACCTAGCCCACCATCAATATAAAAACCTAAATCTCGTTGCACCAACAGTGTGAACCGTTGCACTATTTACATTCAGTTAACATTTGGTCATTCTAATTGTGTTCGGATTTGTGATTTCATTCAAAATTCTTTTTAAATTATACATTTGTGAAACTACGGATCCTTTCCTAACCTTATAAACAGTTGTTTAAATCGCACACGGTTTCATTTGCAAAATGCAACTCGCTTAATTTGAGCAACAAGGTCATAGACAACGCAACACACAAGAGACACTCAAACGAGTATGAGTATCAGGTGTCACCTGGTTAACAAGGAAGGATACAAATGACAAATAAACTAACACTTCTTGCTTCAGTAGTAGCTGCATCAACTGCGATGATGGCAACATCAGCATCAGCGGCAGAAAGCACTCTGGACAAAGTCACATCTCAAGGTTTTCTAACTTGTGGTGTAAGTACAGGTCTTCCAGGGTTCTCTAACCCTAACTCAAAAGGTGAATGGGAAGGAATTGATGTTGAGTATTGTCAAGCTCTTGCAGCGGCTGTACTCGGTGACAAGACTAAAGTTAAGTATGTACCGCTAACAGCAAAAGAGCGTTTTACCGCGCTTCAATCTGGTGAAATAGACGTACTATCTCGTAATACAACATGGACGCTACATCGTGACACTGCTCTAGGTTTAAACTTCGTAGGCGTTAACTACTACGATGGTCAAGGCTTCATGGTTAAGAAAGAACTTGGACTAACAAGTGCTCAAGAACTAGATGGCGCTTCAGTGTGTGTTCAATCAGGTACAACGACTGAACTTAACCTAGCCGATTACTTCCGTAACAGTGGCATGTCTTACAAGCCAGTGGTATTTGATACGGCAGCACAAACATCAAAAGGTTTCGACGCGGGTCGTTGTGATGTTCTTACAACTGACCAATCTGGTCTATATGCACTTCGCTTAAATCTTGCTGATCCTAAATCTGCACAGGTACTTCCTGAAATCATATCTAAAGAGCCACTAGGCCCTGTTGTTCGTCAAGATGATGACAAGTGGTTCAACGTTGCTAAATGGACCCTTTCAGCCATGATTAACGCAGAAGAGTACGGCATCTCTTCTAAGAATGCTGACGAAATGCTTAAGTCAAAAGATCCAAACATCAAGCGTATTCTTGGTGTTGACGGTCCTAAAGGTAAAGGCCTTGGCATTCGTGACGATTGGGGTTACCAAGTAATTAAACAAGTTGGTAACTACGGTGAGAGCTTCGAACGTACTGTTGGTACAGGTTCACCACTACAGATCTCTCGTGGCGTAAACGCACTATGGAATGCGGGCGGCTTTATGTACGCTCCACCAATCCGTTAATAAATTTACAAGCATCAATTAGGGCGGACTTTTCCGCCCTATTTATTAAATGGATTTGAGGTTATAGCAGTATGAAACCTAATGAAACTATTTCTCCAACTCAAGAAAAACCACAGCCCAAAAGTGCCAACCTTTTTTACAACCCCACTTTTCGCTCAATTGTTTTCCAAATTCTCGCCGTCGCGGCGCTTTGTGCTTTCTTCTACACGATTGTAAATAATGCACTCACAAACTTAGATTCCCGTGGTATCGCCACTGGTTTTGATTTTCTCTCCCAAGAAGCTGGTTTTGGTATCGGCTTAACACTGATTGAATACGACGAAACATTCTCATACGGTCGTACATTCTTTATCGGTCTTCTCAATACCGCTTTAGTTTCAGTATTAGGCATCATGTTAGCCACAGTACTGGGCTTTAGTATGGGTATCGCTAGGCTATCTTCAAACTGGCTAGTTAGCCGATTTGCAGCTGTCTACATTGAGATATTCCGAAATATTCCTCTTCTTCTACAAATATTTTTTTGGTATTTCGCCGTTCTACAAGCATTGCCTTCCGCTCGTCAGAGTATGAGCCTTGGTGAAGCTATTTTCTTGAATGTACGTGGTTTGTACTTCCCAGCTCCAGTGTTAGAACAAGGCAGTAGCATTGTCATAGCATCATTGATTGTCGGTATCATCGCTACTTTTGTTATCAACATCTGGGCTAATAACAAACAAAAGCTAACCGGCCAACAAACACCAATGTTGCGAATTGCTGCAGCGCTGATTGTGGGCTTACCATTAGTCACTTACTTTGTTATGGGTATGCCTATCTCTGCGGAGTACCCTGTTCTGAAAGGGTTTAACTTCAAAGGTGGTATCAGTATCATTCCTGAATTGGCAGCATTGATGCTCGCTTTAAGTATCTACACAGCGGCATTCATCGCCGAGATTGTGCGTTCAGGTATTAACGCGGTAAACCATGGGCAAACAGAGGCTGCTATGTCTCTAGGGCTCCCGCGAACAAGAACTCTTAAGCTAGTCATTATACCGCAAGCATTAAGAATTATTATCCCACCACTAACCAGTCAGTATTTAAACCTGACCAAAAACTCATCACTTGCGATGGCCATTGGTTATCCCGATCTTGTATCTGTCTTTGCAGGAACAACATTGAACCAAACTGGACAAGCTATCGAAGTAATCGCGATGACAATGGGCGTCTACTTAACCCTAAGCCTATTAACATCTGCTCTAATGAACATATACAACCGCAAAGTAGCGTTGGTGGAGAGATAAGATGAGTACACATCAATTTCAACCTGATCTTCCGCCTCCAGCGAATACTGTTGGACCTGTCGGTTGGTTAAGAAAAAATCTATTTAATGGACCAATTAACAGTGTCGTCACTGTGGTGCTTGCTTACTTTGCTTTCACTTTATTATGGGCAATAGCTGATTGGGCATTCTTGAGCGCTGACTGGATAGGAACAACACGCGATGCCTGTACTAGCGAAGGCGCTTGTTGGGTTTTCATTAGCGTCCGTTGGGACCAATTCATGTACGGCTTCTACCCAGAAGCGGAACTGTGGCGTCCTCGCTTTTTCTACGCAACATTAGCTATTTTTGTTGCTTTGTTAGCTTCCGAAAAAACACCTAAGCGTACGTGGATTTGGTTATTCTTCGTAAACATCTACCCGTTTATCATTGCAGGCTTACTATACGGTGGTGTATTTGGTCTAGAGGTTGTTGATACCCATAAATGGGGCGGCCTACTGGTTACACTAATCATCGCACTTGTTGGTATCGTTGTATCACTGCCTATCGGTGTCGCACTGGCGCTAGGGCGTCGTTCAGAGATGCCAATCATCCGCAGTATGTGTACCGTTTACATCGAAATCTGGCGTGGTGTACCACTGATTACGGTTCTATTCATGGCCTCGGTAATGCTTCCGCTCTTTTTATCAGAGGGGATGGAGACCGATAAACTGATACGTGCGCTTGTTGGGGTAGTACTGTTTAGTGCTGCTTATATGGCGGAAGTAATCCGTGGTGGTTTGCAAGCAATACCAAAAGGTCAATACGAAGCCGCTGACGCTCTAGGGTTGAGCTATTGGAAAAAGACGGGGCTTATCATTCTGCCTCAAGCTCTTAAAATCACGATTCCTTCAATTGTGAATACCTTTATTGGTTTGTTCAAAGATACCAGTCTAGTTTTGATTATCGGTATGTTTGATGTACTAGGGATTGGCCAAGCCGCGAATACCGACCCTGAGTGGCTTGGGTATTCAACAGAAAGTTATGTATTTGTCGCGTTAGTGTTCTGGGTGTTTTGTTTTGGCATGTCGAGATACTCGATTTGGCTGGAAAACAGACTTCACACCGGTCACAAACGATAATTAACAAGATCAAGGACGTATTATGACGCAGCAAACAGAAAACAACTCTCAAGGTCTTATGATCGAGTTAAAAGACATGAACAAATGGTACGGCGAATTCCACGTACTTAAAAACATCAATCTAGAGGTTAAGAAAGGCGAAAAAATCGTTATCTGTGGCCCTTCTGGCTCAGGAAAATCAACGATGATCCGTTGTATCAACCGGTTGGAAGAACACCAAAAGGGTCATATCTTCGTTTCAGGTAATGAATTGACGGAAGACCTAAAAAACATTGAAGCCGTGCGCCGAGATGTTGGTATGTGTTTTCAACACTTCAACTTGTTTCCACATCTGACGGTATTAGAGAACTGTACTCTAGCCCCTATTTGGGTCAAAAAGATGCCTAAAGAGGAAGCCGAAGCCATCGCGATGAAATTCCTTGAGCGTGTAAAAATCCCTGAACAAGCGGATAAATTCCCAGGCCAACTGTCAGGTGGACAACAGCAACGTGTGGCAATCGCTCGTTCTTTGTGTATGAACCCTCAGGTTATGCTATTTGATGAACCAACATCGGCACTAGACCCAGAAATGGTTCGTGAAGTATTAGACGTAATGGTCGAATTGGCCGAAGAAGGGATGACAATGTTGTGTGTAACGCACGAGATGGGCTTTGCTAAAGAGGTCGCAGATCGCGTTATCTTTATGGATGCCGGTGAAATCATAGAAGAGAACAACCCTGTCGACTTCTTTGAAAACCCACAATCGGATAGGACGCAGAACTTCTTGAGCCAAATCTTGCACCATTAATATGTTATGATGCATAAACTACAGAGGCGGCTTAGGTCGCCTCTTTATTTTTCGATGTTCTTTTTATTTTTCGATGTTATCGTTCGTTTTCCAAAGGTTATAAATCATTAGCCAGTAACTATAAAAGTTTGAACATCGAGTGTTAGCGACACTTTATCGTCATTAGAAATACTTTGTTACACCTTCAGAAACACTTAACCGACTATTTTGATTATTATTTTAGGTATACAAGAGGAATGAAAGACTTGATTTTTCGAACTTTCAGCCCCATAAATGTACTAATAACTATTGAAGTCACCTTACGAGGAAGATTATGAACAGCCCTATGTTTTCACGCACAGCATCTCAAGAAAGTGCTCTGCAAACCAATAAAGTGTTGCGTAACACCTACGCACTACTGTCTATGACACTACTTTGGTCTGCTGTAGTAGCAGGCGTATCTATGGCGATGAACCTTCCTCGCCCTGGTCTTATCATTATGCTAGTTGGTTTCTACGGCCTTCTATTCCTAACAGAAAAGAACCGTGACAACAGCATGGGTCTAGTCTTCACATTCCTATTTACAGGTTTCTTAGGCTACACCATCGGTCCAATCTTAAACATGTACGTTGGTGCAGGCATGGGTGATGTCATCCTAACTGCACTTGGCGGTACTGCACTGGCATTTATGGCTGCATCTGCTTACGCCCTAACAACTAAACGTGACCTTTCATTCCTTAACGGTATGCTAATGGCTGGTTTCGTTGTTCTGCTAGTCGGCATGGTTGCAAACATCTTCCTACAAATGCCACTACTATCACTGGCAATGAGCGGTATGTTTATCCTATTCTCGACTGGTGTAATCTTGCTAACAACGCAAAGCATCATTCGTGGTGGTGAAACGAACTACATCTCTGCAACGATTAGCTTGTATGTTTCTATCTACAACATCTTCATCAGCCTACTAAGCATCTTAGGCATTATGGGTAACGACGACTAATCGCTTCCATCACTGAATCATATCTAGCCCAAGAGCCTATCTCTTGGGCTTTTTTTATCCATAAGTGCAATATTTTTTGAGATAGCTACAATTTCTGTTGAGAAAGATAAACTTGGTCATGTACTCTATCCGGATAGTTAATTGGACTCTGGATTAAACATGTTTGAATATAACGGCAAGCAAATCGAAACCGACGCTCAAGGTTATCTGTTGGATTACACTCAATGGGAAGAAGGTATGATTGAAATTCTTGCTCAAGATGAGGAAATTGAACTTACTGATGCACACTTAGAAGTCGTACATTTTGTAAGAAGCTTTTACGAAGAGTTCAACACCTCACCAGCGGTTCGCATGCTCGTGAAAGCAATGGAAAAAGCTCACGGTCCAGAAAAAGGCAACAGTAAGTACCTTTTCAAATTATTCAAAAAAGGCCCTGCCAAACAAGCAACCAAGCTCGCCGGTTTACCTAAACCAGCAAAATGCTTGTAGAACTAAAATAGCGCTAGGTTGATCTCAACGTAAAAAGTTAAATACTGTAGTGTCCTACAGTATTTTAAACTCCCCTACACGTACGTCCTGCCGCTCATGATCTTTAACTTGATGCATGACGACATTGTCTACTGTTGCGCTCGGTGGTCCAAGATTAAGCCAAGCGTGTAACTTCTCAAGTTTCAGCACCTCTCCGACCGCTAACACTTCAACTCGACCATCATTTAGGTTCTTTGCATAGCCGGAAATGCCCAAATCCTGCGCCTGCCTACTGGTGTGATAACGAAATCCAACACACTGAACTACGCCTGACACGACAAAAATATACTGCAGAGTATCCATAACGTTGCCTCATAAATTATATGGATGATATAGTTGCGATTCTATTCATTCACCATTTATTGGTGGGCTTACTTCGAGTATTACAATTATGAAAGAAATCCCGTTTCGTTGGATTGACAAATATCTCATTCACCTAAAAATCCAAGAAAAGTTCTATCTACTATTCTTATTACCTCTTATCGCCCTGGTTATACTGACTTTAGTTTTAGATAGCGCCGCGGACTCTTTACTTGCTCACCTTTATCAGGATGAATTGCTCCTGATGAAAGGGCTGATTGAAGCTGGACAACTCACTAAAGATCAGGTGTCTCAACTCATTAGTAATTCTGAAACCATCTCTTTAGGATATGGTGCAGGATCTGTTTCTGTCATGAATGGCGCCTTCAGTTTAGTCGCAAGCCATGACCAAAACTTATGGTCAGCTCTATCTACTACTCAGGTATCGATTATTGCAGTAACTCTCACGTTGATCGCTCTAGGGGTTTACTACATCATGACTTTCATTGGTGGTGCTATGTTCTCGATGAACAAAGCACTCAGCACACTTGCGAGTGGCGATTTAACTTGTCGCATGAACTACTTTTTAGTTCGCGATGAGTTCAGTGAAATTGCTATTACTATCGATAAGGTTGCCGAGCGTGAACAAAACATGGTTCTCTCAATCCAAGAGTCCGTTGCTCTCATGCAGCAAATCAGCTCGGATTTGAACCAATCAACGCAACAAAGCTCAGATATCTCAAGTAATCAACAAGAGCACTTGAATAGCCTCGCCAGCGCAACTGAACAAATGGCAGCAACGATTCGCGAAGTCGCTACCCTTGCCCATGATTCAAGCACTCAAACAATGGACGCTCGTGGTGTCGCACAAAGTGGTCAAGTTAAGGTTTCTAATACTTTGGAATCGATCTCTAGCTTATCCCAAGAGATTCAATCGGCTTCGCAAGCAGTAGAAGAACTCGATGCTAATGCAGCGCAGATCGATGAAGTAGTCGCAACCATCAATGGTATCTCTGAACAAACTAACCTGTTAGCGCTAAACGCTGCGATTGAAGCTGCTCGAGCTGGAGAGCAAGGCCGTGGTTTTGCAGTTGTTGCTGATGAAGTTCGCGCTCTTGCCGGACGAACTCAACAAGCGACAGTTGAAATCCAGAGCATGATCGAGTCGTTACAGCGTAACAGTCAATCATTAACAAAACTGATGGAAGTGACAGTAAACAATGCCAATGAAGGCCAAACACTGATGTCGGAAGTGAACGTTGAGATCGGTTCTTTAGCTGAGAAAAACCAGTCTATTTCTGATAGTAGTACGCAAATTGCTACTGCTGCAGAAGAGCAAGGTGTCGTTGCGGATAACATTGCACAAAGTGTTGAAGAGATTCGTCATCAATCAGACGGCATCTGCGAGATGATCAGTAAGAGTAACTCTAACGTTGACCAACTTCGTAAGCAGAGCGATACGATGGAAGGTTTGCTGACAGGTCTTAAAGCTTAATACTGACATCTAACCACCATCTAATGATGGTTCAATACAAGGGCTGCTTTTGCAGCCCTTTCTTATTTGCTTTTCCCTTGTACTTCCCCGACAATACCCCTCCTTCAAATTCAACAAACAGAGTAAATTATGACTCCTTCAATTCATCTAGCTAAAGGCCGAGATAAATCACTACGCCGTAAACACCCTTGGGTATTTTCACGCGGTATCGATAAGGTCGAAGGCGAACCACAACAAGGTGAAACTGTAGACGTATATGCTCAGAATGGTCAATGGCTAGCAAAAGCGGCTTACTCACCAGAATCTCAAATTCGAGCTCGTGTTTGGACATTTGAAAAAGAAGAAATTAACAAAGCGTTCTTCGTAAAACGAATTCAAGACGCGCAATCACTGCGTGAAGACATCATTGAGCGTGATGGTTTAACTGGCTACCGCCTTACCGCTGCAGAGTCTGATGGCCTGCCAGGTATCACTATCGACAAATATCAAGACTACCTAGTTTGCCAACTACTAAGTGCGGGCGCTGAATTCAATAAGAGCGTATTGGTTGAAGCTTTAATTGAATGCTTCCCAGACTGTAATATTTACGAGCGTTCAGACGTAGCAGTTCGTAAAAAAGAAGGCCTAGAACAAGTTGTTGGTGTACTTCACGGTGAAGAGCCACCAAAATCTATCGTCATTGAAGAAAACGGCGTCAAAATCAGCGTAAACATCATGGAAGGCCACAAAACTGGCTTCTACATGGACCAACGTGATAGCCGTAAAGAGTCAATGAAGTATGTTAAAGGCAAAGATGTGCTCAACTGTTTCTCATACACTGGCGGCTTTGGTCTTTACGCACTGAAAGGCGACGCAAAACGTGTAATCAACGCAGATGTGTCTCAATTAGCTCTTGATACAGCTAAGTTCAACGCTGAACTCAATGAATTTGATATCTCGAAAAAGCGTGCTGTATTCCTAAACGCAGACGTATTTAAACTACTTCGTGAATACCGAGATCAAGGCACTAAGTTTGACGTCGTGATCATGGACCCACCAAAGTTCGTTTCAAGCAAAAACAACCTAACATCAGGTGCTAACGGCTACAAAGATGTAAACATGCTTGCAATGCAAATCTTAAACCCTGGTGGCACTCTACTCACCTACTCTTGCTCTGGCTTGATGGGCACTGATTTATTCCAAAAAATCATCGCTGACGCTGCTCTAGACGCTGGCAGAACAGTAAAATTTGTCGAGCGCTTCGAGCAAGCAGCCGATCACCTTACAGACACCGCCTACCCAGAAGGTTTCTATCTGAAAGGTTTTGCCTGTAAAGTGTTGTAACCAAAGCGTGTTATAACTTCAATGTAAGGTCTTCTTCAGCGCGATTACTTTACTAAATTAAGATATAAAAAAGGGCCTTTCGGCCCTTTTTGTTTAGTTATCGTAAATTTTCAATATATCGTTTAATAGTCCACTCACATCTGAAATTGAACCGTTAGTGATATAACTATCAAATTGTTCAGCGCTATCTTGCAATATGATCTCCTGAGTTTTTCCACCATCTGTCACAGTCAACTTAAGATCTGCCGTTGACATATTATCTGCACCTTCAAGAGAAATACCAATCTTACTGCTTTGAAGTAGGCTATTAATACTGTCAGAAGAATCTGTATGGAGTAGATCGGAAATATCTATTTTATCATCACCCTTAGTAAAGTCTGTAATTGTGTCTTTCTCACCATGACGAACACCAGAACCTTGGTCGACAAACTTGAAGATATCATCATCACTACCGCCGGTTAAAATATCGTTACCAATACCACCGATAAGAATATCATCGCCAGATCCGCCTTTAAGTGTATCGTGACCCGTACCGCCTCGAAGACCATCGTTACCTTCACCGCCATCAATGACGTCATCGCCTGACCCGCCGAATATAACGTCTGAGCCACCTTCTCCGTAGATATAGTCACTACCGCCGCCACCATGAGCAACATCCAAGTTTGCTGTACTGTTATTAGTAGCAGCTATCTCACTATCTTCACCTTGGTTAGGGTTAAGTATTACGTTCGAATCGCGACCTTGAGTGAAAACATCTTTAATATAAGTGTTTATCGCATCTTGGTTAGACGCTTGCCCAGTATTTTGGTCCAAGACAGCATGACTATCACCAAGATAAATCACATCATCGCCCTGGCCAGTCCAAACAGCATCGCCAGCATCACCAACATTGATTGAAACACCTTTGTTGATATCAACATTGTCTACAATCTTGTTGTAACCCGCTTGTCCATTGGTTACTGCAGGTGATCCTATCCAACTCAAATTATCATGAAGAACTTTAACAGAATCGATCATCTTGCCTGTAGACGACACATCTACGCTGCCTTTTGAACCCATTACATCAAATGAAATATGACTGCTACTTGTATCACCATCACCATCTTTTAATGTGTAATCGAAGTCTACGGTTTCAGGTCTAGCTTGTGGTTTGCCACCAAATTTGTACGAACCCGTATCCATATCGATACTCAAAGTGTACTTGCCATCGACCGTAACTTTTAACTCGTTTGTTGATTCATTTTTGGTAAAGCTGATCTTAGAGTTCTGTCCTGTAGAACTGATAGTTGAACCATCAAAATTAAAAGTTACGCCATCAATAACTAACTGACTAACATAACCACCATCAGCGCCAAAGCCACCATTAGTTACCAATGAACCATTAACGGTTTGAATTATTGGCTGGGTCAATATATCTGTTAGTTGGCTCGACGAATCAATAACTATCGCTGAAGAGTCTGTTCCCGTCAGACCATCGTGAGAAACCAAATCAATTTGGCCTTTGTCAAGATAACCTCCAGTTATACCTATAGCTTGAGAAGTAATACCATTATCATCTAAATGTTTAGTCCAAGTTTTGGCTTCCCAATAATCTATCCTATCATCTTGGTTTGGAATTCCATCAGTAATAAAGTAACTGACGTTATTCGCATCAGGGAGCTTACTATCTTCGTCATGGTCCCATGAAGTACGGGCTTTACGTAAAGCATCATCATAATCAGTATTATTCTTAGGTTTTAGCTTATTGATTTCTGTAATAGCTTCACTAACAGAGAACCAAGATTTACTACCGTCATGTATGAGTTTAGCGTTGCCGGTAAATGTCACTATTTGGACTTTTACATCGCCAAGCGTGTCATATTGCTGGAGCATCTTAGCAAGAGATTCTTTTAAAATAGCTAAACGAGTCTTACCAGCAACGCCAGAATCGTAGCCCATAGAGCCAGACACGTCGATTACCAACTGAATATTCGTATCTGATTTTGTTTCTGGGGTAACTGGCACATCAATAGCTGTTGCAACAGGCTGATCATCTTCAATCGAAACCGTAATTTGCCCCCCTGAACTCTTAAGCCCCGAAGTGTCTTTAGCAATGACCGGGATCTGAATGACTAGATTGTCTTCGCCATTAGTATTGGGGTGATCTACCGGAGCTTTCAATTGTATGTCGTAGTGACCATTTCTATCCAATGTTGCTTCAATAACAACTTTTCCGTTAGCAGTACCAGTAAGTGCATGACCATCAGGCGATACCGCCCAATCAATAGTATGCCCTTCTGATGTCAAAGGCTGACCGGTCGATGTTGTAATGTTAATTGAACTTGATTCACTAAATACAGTGTCAGACCAGTTACCATTGGCATCGGTAATAGACAAATCCCCCTGAACAGAGTGTCCATCAGTAGAATCACTCGGCAAACCTATCGTATCCGTAATACCCCCACTAAGAGCTTCTTCAGACACACTGACTGACTGATTCCTGATGACAGGTGCAACTTCATTGTCGAGTATCGAGCCAGTACCTGTGTCGCCACCAATAGTAATCGTGTAATTTTCAGTATTTTCTACAAGAACGTCATCTAATGTCGGAACAATAACTTTAAAGTAAGATACGCCTTTAGGCACAATAATAGATTGCTTATCTGCACTCAGTTTAACGCCATCCGTAAACGAAATGTCTGCTTTTCTAACATCACTACTATTCGGGAAGTTAAATGAATATTTAACTTCTATATCAGAAGAACCTGTAAGTGCAACACTGTACTCCAACACTCCACCTTCTTTAACAGCAAGAGCATCGGACACACTTATTGCGGGTTTATCAGAAGCATCTTCATTTATAGAGCCCGTAGCTGATACACCGTGCTGACCGCTATTGATGATTACATCTTTACTAGCATCAGTTGAAGATTGGAAAGGTATCTCACTCAACTTAATTCCAAAGTCTTCTGATGTTTCGAAACGGTTATCATTTACTGTATCTACATTAACTTTGAAATCCGTAACTTTCGCAGGAAGTGTGAATGTTCCATTCACTTCATTTACCGAAATAGTCTTAATCACTCCGCCAGAAACATAAGTGACTGTAACCCCAGCAAACGGCTTACTACTGTCTGCGGCTAAATCCTCAAGGTTTGCTTTGCCAACGCCATTAGAAAATTCAAACTCGACTTTCATCTCAATCGACGCTTCAGACACCTTCGATAGTTGCCCATCAAGTACGGCCGTGCTTCCTTCATCAACAGCATTAGCATTCGTCAATGTAAGCGTAGGGTTATCTGAATGATCTAACTTGATTGTACCTTGACCTTTCAGATCAGAATTCGCTTCATCAATACTTGACGTTCCACCTACCTGAGATTTTGTATCTACAATGTGAAGTCCAAAACGTTCAGTCCATTCAAACTTATCGTCTTGTACGGTTTGAACTGTTACACGAAGTTCAGTTCTTCCTGCCGGAATTTCTACATAACCGTTAACGACATTTGCAACTTGGAAATCGCCGTTAGCATCTTTGTATTCGTAAGTTAGGCTATTGGTATCGATGTCATCAAATTCAGTATCGTAACCATTCGTTGTCGCTTCAAATTTAACATACTGTTTTTCAGAAGAGGCTTCATTTAATGTCACTTTAAAGGATGCTTTATCACCTTCATTCACAGGCACAGCATCGTGGACTTTGATAGTTACGTCGTGATCAATGATGGTCGCGGTGTTGCTTTCGCCGCCCACGGTTAACGTGAACGTCTCG
>NZ_JBFSUD010000001.1:0-45748 GCF_041467175.1 Vibrio sp. 10N.247.310.24 | reverse complement strand
CACCGCGCCTTCGCCTTCGTCCACTTGCGTGCCTTGCGCGTCGACCGCTGGTTTCACACCTCTGATGGTTGGCGTGTCAGAGTCATCTTTGATGATCAGCTCACCGGTACCAGTGCCTGTCACGCCCGTCGCACCAGTCACTTTCAGGCTCAGTTTCTCATCGCCTTCGTACGTCGTGTCGTCTTTGGTCGCGACTTCAACGACTAACTTAGTTTCACCCGCTTTAACGGTGTAAGAGCCGTCTACGTTAGGTGTCACTACGTTACCTGCGGCATCTTTCACAACGACGCTGGTGATGTCATCCGCTGTTGCTGTTCCGTAAAGGGTTTCTAGCGTTACGCTTACATCGACGGATGCCGCTTTGCTTAAGCTCACACCAAAGCTCGCGGTTGAGCCTTCGTTAATAACTTTGCTGCCTTCGATACTTACCGATGGGCGGTCATCTGGATTTGGATTTGTTGGATCAACAGGACCTTTACCATCATCTTTGATGATCAGTTCACCGGTTCCCGTACCAGTTACGCCGGTTGCGCCCGTCACTTTCAGGCTCAGTTTCTCGTCACCTTCGTATGTACCGTCGTCTTTGGTCGCGACTTCGACAACTAACTTAGTTTCACCTGCTTTGACGGTGTATGAGCCGTCAGCGTTAGCTGTCACTACGTTACCTGCGGCATCTTTCACAACGATGCTGGTGATGTCGTCCGCTGTTGCTGTGCCGTAGAGGGTCTCTAACGTTACGCTCACATCGACTGATGCCGCTTTGCTTAAGCTCACATCGAAACTCGCGGTTGAGCCTTCGTTAATAACTTTGCTGTCTTCGATGCTCACCGCTGGGCGATCGTCTGGATTCACTGGGGGAGTCGGATCGGTTGGGTCTACAGGACCTGTGCCATCATCTTTGATGGTCAGTTCACCTGTTCCCGTGCCAGTTACGCCGGTTGCGCCCGTCACTTTAAGGCTCAGTTTCTCATCGCCTTCGTACGTGCCGTCGTCTTTGGTCTCGACTTCAACGATTAACTTAGTTTCACCCGCTTTGACTGTGTAAGAGCCGTCAGCGTTTGGTGTCACTACGTTACCTGCGGCATCTTTCACAACGACGCTGGTGATGTCGTCCGCGTTCGCCGTGCCGTAAAGGGTTTCTAGCGTAACGCTCACGTCAACTGACGCAGCTTTACTTAAGCTTACATCGAAACTCGCGGTTGAGCCTTCGTTGATGCTCTTGCTGTCTTCGATGCTCACCGATGGGCGGTCATCTGGATTCACTGGCGGAGTAGGATCGGTTGGGTCAACCGGGACTGTGCCGTCATCTTTGATGGTTAGCTCACCCGTACCCGTACCCGTACCCGTACCCGTGACGCCGGTTGCACCCGTCACTTTCAGGCTCAGTTTCTCATCACCTTCGTATGTGCCGTCGTCTTTGGTCTCGACTTCAACGATTAACTTAGTTTCACCCGCTTTGACTGTGTAAGAGCCGTCTACGTTAGGTGTCACTACGTTACCTGCGGCATCTTTCACAACAACGCTGGTGATGTCGTCCGCTGTTGCTGTGCCGTATAGGGTTTCTAGTGTTACGCTGACGTCGACTGACGCAGCTTTACTTAAGCTCACATCGAAACTCGCGGTTGAGCCTTCGTTAATCACTTTGCTGTCTTCGATACTCACCGTTGGGCGATCATCTGGATTAACTGGCGAAGTAGGATCGGTTGGGTCTACCGGGCCGGTGCCATCATCTTTGATAGTCAACTCACCTGTACCCGTGCCTGTTACGCCGGTTGCGCCCGTCACTTTCAGGCCCAGTTTCTCATCACCTTCGTATGTGCCGTCGTCTCTGGTCTCGACTTCAACGGTTAACTTAGTTTCACCCGCTTTGACTGTGTAAGAGCCGTCAACGTTTGGGGTCACTACGTTACCCGCGGCATCTTTCACAACAATACTTGTGATGTCGTCCGCTGTTGCAGTTCCGTATAACGTCTCTAGCGTAACGCTCACATCGCCTGAAGCAGCTTTACTTAGACTTACTTCGAAAATTGCTGTTGAGCCTTCATTAATAATTTGGCTGTCTTCAATACTTACGGTTGGCTCAACTTCTATTGAACGGAACAGATCAAGCAAACTTAAGCTTTGAGTACGAGACAAACCCAAGCCTTCGAAACCTGTTGTTACAAATTCGGTAACTGGGATGGTTTCGTCACCATCACGCTCAATTGTCCCGCTACTCACTAAGCTCGATCCACGTACACCTGCTGCAGTTGCGAACTCTTCGCCTAACTCTGTAGGATCTTGCCCTTCTTCTAAAGCGGCAAAAATATTTTCAATATCTTGGTCAAGATCGACTTCATCGCCATCTTTTCCTTGTGGCGTAAAGCGCTTAACTGAAACCTGAGATTCAGAATTTGCATTTTGGGATTCTAAAACGACATCCCCAGCTTGTAATGGCTGGCCGTCTTCTAGGACCTTGATTGTGCCATCTATCGAAATAACAATGCGTTGACCTAATGCTAATGCACCGCTCGCATTCAATACTGTCATGTCCATATAAATCCCTAAGCTCATTTTCTGTTTGCGACGTCAAAATAGTGACATCAATTTTATAATCTAGTGACAATATAACATCTAATGTCATATAATTTCTAGCTATGAATTGCATGTTTAATAACTTACAATGTAAACGAATGATAACGGTCACTGAGTGATAATTAAGATGACGAAAACTTCCATATAAGTTATTGTCTTAGGGAAAGATAACCCAACCACTCAAATCAAATTTAAGTACTCAAAATCGACTTAAATTGTACGGCGATCGGTTAACAACTTTACAACCATTTACGAATGCTCATCGGGCATTCGTTATTTTTTTGGCGGTTCATCTAAATTTGATATATTCAAGCTTAAAAGCGACAAACTTAGGTGATACTCCATTTTTGGGAGATTGAAATTGAACTGGATTAAAACGACTACATTAGGGTTGGCTATTGCACTCAGTTTACCGGCTAGCGCGCAAACCTTAGAGCAAGCCGTCGCGTTTACTTTAGAAAGTAACCCTGAAATCAAAGCGGCATATAACCAGTACGTTAGTCAACGTTACCTTAACGATGCTTCTGGTGGAGCTTACCGCCCGAGTATAGATTTAGACGGTGGCATTGGTTACGAATATACGGATTTGGCGACGAATTCGAGCTCAACAGATCTAACGCGTAAAGAAGCAGCAATTACGTTGACACAACTCATTTGGGATGGCGCTAATACTTCTAACGACATTGATCGTACCGCTGCTGATGCAGAGTCTGTCCGTTATCAATTACTATCTAGCGCTCAAGATATTGCACTGCAAGTAACCAAAGTTTATCTTGATTCCGTTAAAGCTTATGAAGTGCTTACACTTTCTGAAAACAATCTCGCGACGCACAAAAATATCTATATAGATATCAAGAAACGAGTTGATTCAGGCATTGGGTCTACAGCAGACATGTCTCAGGTGGAAGCTCGTATTGCAAAAGCTCATGGTAATTTGCTGGCAGCTCAAAATAATTTATTTGATGCCCATACTCAATTCAAACGCCTTGTTGGCCAAGCCCCACTAGGCTTGGTATATCCACGTGCTGACGCAGGCTCTATTCCTTATACGATCGACGGTGCTTTGGCAAAAGCCTTTAACCAACACCCGGTTATCAAAATTGCACAAGCTGACGTAGATTCAGCGAAGTTCCAATACAAGCAGTCGAAGAGTACCAACTACCCAACTGTTTCTTTTGAAGCAGCTCAAAGGTGGCGCGATGATGCAGGTGGTACGAAAGGCAACAGCGATGAATTTTCTGCGATGCTCCGCTTAAAGTACAATCTCTATAACGGTGGAGCCGATCAAGACCGTGCCGAAAGTGCCGCTTATCAACTCAACAAAGCAAAAGACCTACGTGAGAGTACTTACCGCAATGTAGAAGAAAGCTTACGCCTTTCATGGAGCGCTCTTGACTTAACCGTTCAGCAGAAAGATTTCTTGTCGGATCACGTAGACTCGGCTTCTGACACCGTTATCTCTTATGAAAAACAATACCGAATTGGTAAGCGTACCCTTCTCGATCTACTTAACACTGAAAATGAACTCTTCGAAGCACGTAAGGGATTTTTAGACGCTAAGTACGATGTACAGTACGCAAAGTATAGAGTCATGAATGCTACAGGTAACCTATTAACAGGGTTACGTGTAGAGACTCCACAAGAATGGAATGAAAAGGTAGAATATTAATGAAGCTTCTCAAAACTATACTCCCACTATGCTTCGTGGTTGCTTCTGCCAACATCATGGCTGAAACAAATGATGAATTCACTTATCGTGCTCTTCCTAGCACCACACAAAGTTATGATCTCGAAGATGATGATAATGATGGTGTTATCAACGCTCGCGATTTATGTATAGACACACAAATAGGCGCTGAAATAGATAATGATGGCTGTGGCTCGTATTTCGAGTCTAGCGAAGAAAAAGATCTTCATATTTTATTTACCAATGACTCTGCAGAAATTAAACCTGTGTTTCTGAGCCAAATTCGTCAAATGGCTGCGTTTCTAAAGCGTTACGAAAACACAAGTATTCAATTGCAAGGTTATGCTAGTAAAGTAGGTAATGCCGAATACAATCTCAAGCTCTCAGAAGAACGTGCGGTCAATGTAAGACGTGCGCTCATCAGCAATGGTATCCCGCCATCAAGAGTCTATACCGTAGGGTACGGAGATGCAGGCTTCCGTGATAATGACACTGAAACCAATCATCATGCACTGAACAGAAAAGTTGTAGCTTCTGTTGTCGGATTTAAAGGCAACATCAAAGAAGAGTGGCATATATTTACTAAAATCGGCAAATAGATTCTACCGCACCCAAACCATACTGAAACGTTTGGTAAGCGTTTCAGTATCCTTATAATTCCTTGATCGCCATATACCTACCCCTTGTATAATGTTAATCTTGTCTTGTTATCAACATAGAGAAATTATTCATGAGCAAACTAACCGCTGATACTCAAGCAAATCTAGAACTTTTCGTTTCTGAAACACAAGAAACTAAACTGGTATGGGGCCTTCGCAACGAAGAAGGTTGGCTAGCATGTGACTCAAGTGAATTCGAAAACAGTGAAGTGATGCCGTTCTGGTCTTCAAAAGAGGACGCTCAGACTCACAACGTTGAAGAGTGGGCAGACTTCGAAGTATTAGAAATCCCACTAGATATCTTTGTAGAAGATTGGTTACTGACCCTAGCTGAAGATGGTGTTCTTGTTGGTACTAACTGGAATGCAACATTGGAAGGTAAAGAACTTGAGCCTTCTGATCTAGCGAAATTATACATCTAGCTTCCAAGATCGGTCGTACAATAGCGTACGACCGGTTACCTATGATAAGCCATTGAGAATTAGAGATTTACCTCACATAAAAAACCATTAACTCGCCAAAAAAATTGAAGCAATATCAAACTATCAATAGAATACCGTTCTTTATCTGATTGATATTATCTCGTGATTCACTCCATTTTCATTGCCTTTCTGCTTTTCATCAATCTTTATTCTTTTAGCCAAGCATCAACATTGGATCATGAACCTTATCCAACAATTAGCTCCTCGGCATTAGCTCCCCACACAACTCCAAATGCTGATTGGAACGCACTCTATCATTCCCCTTCGCGCGCATTGAACATGCTGCAAACACGCTACACGAGTTCAACAACCTACGGGGATAAGCTCTACCTTTCGGCACTGCTATATCAATACATGAGCCAGCGCGATCAACCGTTTTATGGAATCGCTTCAAACGACAGTGACTACCAAGCGATAGAACAAGCGTTTATTAATGCCCTAGTAAATGATGGACAAGGTCAGTACAAAGAAGCTCAGCAAGGCTTTTTGTCCATATTAGTAAAAATGCAATCAATCAACGATGTTACAGGTAGAGCATTATTAAAATACCAATTATGTCGTTCTCTCAATGAGCAAGCTAAATATCATCAAGCGAACTATTATTGTTCTGCACTTCAGTCGGATTTACATGACATTGCTGACCCTGTATTACCAAAATTTGGCACTTATCGAGTGATCGCTAACAATCACCATTTCCGCAGCGACTATCAAGCCGCTCTAGATACTTACCTATCACTGATAAGCGTGTTCCCACAAGGACACGATATTTCGGGGATCTATAACGATGTGGGTAATTTGCTCAAAGAGTTAAAGCAATATGATAAATCGGCAGAGTACCTCATAGAAGCACTCGCTCTGAGATCGGATGCTTCTGATTTGATGAAAGCACAAGTTCATCATAGCCTTGCAGATCTTTACCTTAATCAAGGACAAAGTGACCTAGCAATTAATCACTTTCAAAAAGCAAAAGCACTGTTGACTACATCATCTCATAGCTACGGCATTGCGCTAACAACTCTTGGTTTAGGAAAAGCATACACGCAGACGAAGAACTATGATTTGGCGAGAGACTACCTAGTAGAGTCTCTATCGGCTTCAAGCAAGCTAAACAACGATGTCATTCGAATCAATGCTTTCTTAGCAATCAGCGATATGTTCGAAGACCAAAAACTTAAAACGGAAGCGCTCAATTATGCACAACAAGCTTTGGAGCTATCCGAACAAGTCACAAGACATAAGTACACCGCTCAAGCACTACTTCAACTATCTGATATTCATCAGACACTCAGCGATTACAAGCAAGCTTTCTATTTCTATCAGCGATACTCCTTAATACAGTTCGAAACCCGAGATATAGATAACAGGTTGGCTTTTGAAGCACTAGATCTAGCTCATGCTAGGTACGAAAAAGAACTAGAGAGTTCTTTCCTGAGACATCAAGCAAATTTAGACCGACTTCAAATCGAAAAGATGGAACATCAAAGGTTGGTGTATAACATGATTGTTATTCTATTGCTGTGTGCGGCTAGCTTTATGATCTTCACAAATAAGGCCATTCGTGCAAAAGCAGCAATCGATGCCATGACAAAGGCGTATAGTCGGACCGAGATAATACGAAGAATCAAGCGTATCAAAGCCTGCAAAGGAACAGAAAAACAACATGTTCTCGTTTTGCTCGATCTAGATAAATTCAAGAAAATTAATGACCAATATGGCCACCCTACTGGTGATAGAGCACTCGTTCATATAAGTCAGCAAATAAGACAACATTTAATTAAAGGTGAGCTGTTCGGGCGCTTAGGCGGCGAAGAATTTCTGATTATGCTTACTGATACAAAACCAGCTGAAGTACAAGAGCGTGTAGAGGAGTTACATTATGCTATTTCGAGTGCAGTTTTCTTATCAGAAAGCAAAAAGCCACTTAATGTAACCGCGAGTTTTGCTTATCTAGCAACCTCAAACGCATTAAGTGACTTTGATGACTTATACTCGGTTCTTGACCAAGCACTTTATCAAGCGAAGAGTAATGGTCGAAACTGCATCATCGATGCTTATAACGACCCAATAGACTCACCTGATGTTATTTATTCTCAGCCTGTTTACGAACCAAATCAGCCATAATACCCTCGCGATCACCTAGGTAGTCGTTAAGGCCAACTTTACGCAGTTCACATGCAGGGCAATCGCCACAACCATCACCAACAATGCCGTTGTAACAAGTCAGTGTTTTGTTTCTAACAAGCTCAAGTGCTGAGTACTGGTCTGCTAACGCCCATGTCTCAGCCTTGTTTAACCACATTAACGGTGTTTTAATATCAAGCGGCTTGTCCATACCTTGTACAAGCGCAGAGTTCATCGCTTTCACAAAGTTATTACGACAATCAGGGTAGCCTGAGAAATCAGTTTCACACACGCCCGTGATTACGGTATTTGCACCGATTTGGTAAGCGTAAATACCCGCCAAAGTTAAGAACAGAATATTACGACCAGGAACAAAAGAGTTTGGTAGTCCATTCTCTTGTAGCTCATGAGACACAGGGATATCGTCGCGAGTCAGAGAGCTGATAGCCAGTTCATTCAACAGAGTCACATCCATCACTTTGTGTGCTTTCACACCAAGATCTTTTGACAACGACTCAGCCACTTCAATCTCGAGTCTATGGCGCTGACCATAATCAAACGTAATCGCATGAACTTCATCATACTCTTTTAAAGCTTGAACAAGACACGTTGTTGAGTCTTGACCACCACTGAATACTACCACTGCTTTTTTCATCTTAAATCCTTACGAGAATCTTCTACTAGCGACTTATCTAGGCCAGTAAACAAATGCAACCTATGCGATGCTCAAATATTTGTGAGTTTGTATTGATAAGCGCCAATTACGCTCAATGCAGGTATCAATACAAAGCTGAGTAGCGCGGTCTTTTTGGCTGATTGGTTGCAGAGCGATAACAGTGTCGCTAGCAACCGCAGCTCGCTCCAATAAACCGTCAAGTTGTTCGATGTCTTTGCTTGTGCCTACTGGATGCTTAATTTCATTCGCACGAACGAGTGCGCTATCAAGGATATCCAATTTGGCTTTCATTGCGATTTTTGGTGACACCGTAACCCAAGTATCCAGTGTGGCTTTTACTTCTGATGTTCCGCTGGTCTCAATCTGACAGCGACAACCGTGCTGCTCAAATGCTTCAGTAAGAGGGACAAGATCATAGATGCACGGCTCACCACCAGTAATCACAATGTGCTTCGCGGTGTAACCTTGCTTGATATATTCATTCACGATTCCTTGCGCATCAATTGCAGACCAAGTCGGTGAATCCTCTGTCTTAACCATAATATCACCAAGGCTCGTTTCATCTTCCGGCAACGCTTCCCAAGTCTGTTTGGTATCACACCAAGAACAGCCTACAGGGCAAATTTGCAGTCGAACAAAAACAGCAGGAACGCCGGTAAATACGCCCTCGCCCTGGATGGTTTCAAACATTTCATTAATCTTGTACAACTTACCCTCAGCTCAATCATTTGATGAAATTAATCAACCGCAGACCTTAAAGCACTTGCCCCTTTTGGTCAAACAAATGAGTACTGATAAATGAGTTGATCAAAGCCCTAGCCTGAACTTTCAAGTTCCCTTATCCTTTCGCCCATTAGATTTCGTTAGCTTTTAATTTTTTCGTAAGGAACAACATGTACAAACTGATTGCTCTTGATATGGATGGCACACTACTTAACAGTGAAAAAGTGATTTCTCAAGAGAACAAAGACGCGATAGCTAAAGCTCGCGCTGCAGGTGTGAAAGTGGTTCTGGCTTCTGGTCGTCCTTTAGAAGGCATGCAGAGTAAGTTAGACGAGCTTTCAATCAACGGCGAAGATGACTTTGTACTCTTCTACAACGGCTCTGTGGTTCAGAATGTATCGACAAAAGAGATCATTCACAGCGAGATTAGCAATGGTAAAGCCGCGAAACAGATTGCTGCATTAGCACAAGAGCTAGGTGGTTATGTGCATGCCTTCAGCAAGGTTCATGGCTTAATAACACCTGAAAACAATGAGTACACCGCTATTGAAGCGCGTATTAACGGCTTAAAGATTACCGAGCTCGACTTTTCTCAACTAGAAGACGACCATGAAATTATCAAAACAATGATTGTCGCGGAACCAAGCAAGCTGACCGAAATCATCAGCAAGTTGCCACAAGAACTTAAGACTCAGTTTACTATCGTGCAAAGTGCACCATTCTTCTTAGAGTTCTTAAACCCAAATTCAAACAAGGGTGTCGGTATTGAAGCAATCGCTAAACATTTGGGGATTACAGCGAAAGAAGTGATCTGCATGGGCGATGCTGAAAACGATCACCATATGCTTGAATACGCGGGCATGGGTATTGCGATGGAAAACGCAATGGAAGAAACCAAGAAACTGGCGGATCACATCACAGCGGCCAACGACGACCACGGAGTCGCCGTCGCGATTGAAAAGTTTATCTTCAACTCGTAAACGGTCAATAGGCTCGAGTGAGAATTACTTTTTGCTTGTTTCACAAATGACAAAGGCTGTGCACTGCACAGCCTTTTTTGATTTTATGTTCGTCGGTTCACCTACTCTCTTTTCCATGGCAGACGAAACGCCACGACACCAAATAGAATCAAGATTGGGAAACGTAAGGTCTCAACAATAAATGAAGCGATGCCACTGAATGAGACGAAACTTCCAGCCCAGCTAATCAGCAGATTCCCCGCTAACAACATCGCCATCACTCCAAATACAATCTTGAATGAGAAGTGGCCGACCAAAGGCTTCGAGTCCGTTAACGTTACTAAGCATGCAATCGTCATCAAAATTGCCACCCAGAAAGAAAATGTTGGCAGAGGCCATATAACCGTGAGAACAATCGACAGTAAGCACAATGCCCACCAGACACCTTTAGAGCTTAACAAGGCACTAATATCAACATCAGGTTTCGCATCTAATCTCACGATGTGCCAAGTCGTTAACGCGCCCAATACGCCTCCCATTATGACATCACTAAAGAACGCACTGCCTGAATAAGACTTAAATAGCATGATCCACAGTAGGCCAGTGAGCACAATCAAAATCGATTTTTGCTCCAAGAGGCGCTTTAGTTTCCAAAAGACTAACAAGGTTAAACTCACCCATAAGCCAGCCAATAAACTTGGAAAGCTATACCCACTGCTCATCACTAGTTTCAATGTTGGCAAGTAAGCATGCGGACGTGGAAAACCAAACCCTTGGTGGGCGATTAAAGTGAGCAGTGTCACCGAAATCAAAGTGAAGCCAAACTTTAACGCGAAGTTACGGCCAAAATGCCAAGCAATTAGCGGTAATATCACGATGAAAACCCAAGGCTTCGCTAACGAGTCAGTTAAAAGTACAGTATTCGCAAACAAGCTTGGCATCTTATCGAACACGTTTTGAAGCGACACAATCCAATTTAGTTCAACTTGATGGACTTGGGGTGCCGCGCCCACCAGCTCAGTCACATACGTCACAGGTTGATCTGTCGCAGATAAAAACAGCTCGTTAATCTCAGACCACTGTTCTGGGTAGCGGTATTGGTGATCTTGCAATTCAGTAGGAGGAAGTAACATCGCACGGCTGACTTCCACGCCGTAATGAGGCGCAAACCAAATCGGCAACTCAAAGCCACCTAATTCATTCCGAGCCTTGTAGCTGATCACTTCAGAGTCAGAAATACAATCAAACACGACGGCACTGTCGGTATAACCCAGTACATCACCGACCGTTACCGACAAACCCGCCTCTTCCCACGTTTCACGTTGCGCCGCGACTGCTGGCGGCTCACCTGAAACAACAGTGCCTCCCGGTAGAGACAATTGACCTGTGATCAACTCATCAACCAACACGATTTGGTTATCAGCACGTACTACACACAAAGCGCCCGCGATATGATCGGGCAAAGTGTTGCTTGCCCAAGCGGAAGTAGTACTCAAAAGAGATAATATGAAAACTAATAAATATCGAATAGCCAACGAGTTTACCTAAAAAATAATAGAAGAAATTTAAGACTGCTAATACACGAGTCTATTGTAATCAAACACGCACAAAATCGCTGCCTACGTTTTGTGCAAAGCCTTCCTCATCCATTGAATGTGAGGAGTAAACCCCATTTTTTGATAGAAGTCCTTGGCAGGTGAATTAAAGTCCCAAACCTCTACAAAGACTTGTTCAACCCCATAATCATCAAAAGTCGCTTCAACTTTGCTAAACAACTTTTCAGCAATCGATTCTTTTCGATAATCAGGCAAGACAAACAGTTCATCGACACTCCCCATCGGCACCGGTTTACTCACCGTTGAGATAAGCTCACAAAAATGTCCGGAGATAAAGCCAACAATGAGCTCACCTTTTAATGCCACATAAACTAAGCATTCAGGATCATCCAAGTAACGTGCAATGCTTTTTTCCTGCTCAATCTCTTCTGCCGTTTTAAAGTGCTCTGGGCTAGCAAGGTGGTGGTGATGGTGGAGATCGAACATTAACTCGTTAAGTTGTTCCAAATCCGTGTGCTTTGCAGCCCTTAAGATGACATTCATGACTATTGCGCTTCTCAAACCAAATTAATATCTAAACTGAGTCTAGTTTACTTGGCGTGAGTATCTATACAAGTTATTGAATTAATTCATTGTTTGAAGTGCGTATTTTAGATACAAAAACGGCCACATTACGTGGCCATTCTGTTTGAATTATTTTGAATTAAACGAATATCTAGGCATTAGCTTTTGCTGTAGCTTCAGCTTTATGCACCATTGTCCTCTTTCTCTTCTTTGAGATCAGCAAGCTGTTGTTCTAGTTCAATAAGCTTAATTTCAGCCTCTACTTCAGCAACTCGCTTTTCTGCATCGGTGCGATTGTCTTGCGCTAGACCATCAGCAGTAACTTGGGTTCGTTGTGCGTTTCTTGCATCATCCGCATCTTTCATTGAACCAGCAACACCACCAGTCACACCACCCAATGCAGCACCCTTCGCGGCTAAGCCCGCATCTCCAGTTAGAGCGCCTGCTGTCGCTCCTAATAAAGCACCACCCACAGCACCACGATTACGTGCAGCATTCTCATTTTCGTTATCCATTGCTGGTGATGCGCAACCAGAAAGAGTCACAATCAGTGTCGCTAAAAGAAAAGGTTTAGTGAATTTCATAGGAGTCTCGCTTAGTTCTTCGTTTGGAGTAGAGCCATCTTAAGCAGAACCGTTAATGAGATAAATAAAGCCACGTTTAGACGATACATCATGTTCAGTTATGTATCATTCAACCATCGCATAAGTGCTTATTGATATATATCTTTGAGCTCGCCTTAGCCTGACAAACAAAAAAGGCGACCAATAAGGTCTCCTCAATCTAGCTTTCTCAATAATTTTTGTATTTCACATGTCGCTCTTAGCCTTTGGACCAAAAGTTTTGCATATTTTCTGCGCTAGGTGGTGGCCTAACACCGCAATCTCGATAATGATTTTTATCGCCGATCCCCAGTATCTTGCCATTTTCGTCATCAATCATAGCGGCTACTTTGACACCGTCTCCCACATGACGAGTCAACACGACAATTTCACCAGCTCTTTCAGACCTTACCGCGCCTAAGATTTGATATTCGTAGCGACCTTTCCTTGAATTAACGATCATCTTCGAGTTAATCGGGTTGGCTTCATACCCCACGCCCATATCAAAAACTGCTTGATAGAGATCGACGCCAGTCTTGGACACACATTTAAATATCTTGGGATGACTCAATGGCTCTAACAACGCTCTACTCGCTTCATCCTTTGAAATACTGGCACTAGCAGCACCACTGACCAGTAAAGCAATCAACCAAAAGTAAGCTCGCATAAAAAAGACCTCAATATGTGGGATTCATAATGAGGTCATAGTAAACGCAATGGATAAGCGGATGAATAAAGTAGAGTTTAGGTAAACCATCACGCTGGCTTATGTATAAATCAACCAGCCGAAGATTATACTACCTAAACTGCGACGTCTATTTGCCGAGCTTTTCAGCAATTTCAGTTAAGCTGGTAGGGTCGTCAATCGTCGAAGGCACCACATATTGCTCACCTTCTGCGATCTGTCGGATAGTTCTGCGTAAGATCTTACCTGAACGTGTCTTGGGTAGTCTCTCAACAACCAAGGCTTGCTTAAAACAAGCTACCGCGCCAATCTCATTACGAACCTTGCCAACCAACTCCGCTTGCAACTCAATACCATCGACTTTTACGCCATCTTTCAGCACAACGAAACCAAGAGGTAACTGCCCTTTTAAGTCATCGTGAATACCGACTACCGCACATTCTGCAATGGCTGGGTGACCACCCACGATCTCTTCCATTTCTCCCGTCGACAGACGGTGTCCCGCTACGTTTATCACATCGTCGATACGGCCCATGATAAATAGATACCCATCTTCATCAAGATAGCCACCGTCCCCAGAAACATAATAGCCCGGGAACTGACTCAAATAGCCGGATTCAAACCGATCATGATTGCGCCATACCGTGGGTAAACAACCAGGCGGCAATGGTCGTTTAAGTGCCACAAACCCTTGTTGATTCGTTTGTGCGATTTCACCCAACTCATTGAGGATCTCCACTTGGTAACCGGGTACTGGCTTGGTTGAAGAGCCCGCTTTCACTGGTAAAGATTCTAACCCTGTTGGATTGGCGGAAATGGCCCAACCTGTTTCGGTTTGCCACCAATGATCGATAACTGGTTTATTGGTATGAGACTCAACCCAATCCAATGTTGGAGGGTCTAAACGCTCGCCAGCCATAAAAATCGACTTGAGCGATGATAAATCATACTTGGTGAGCAACTCGCCTTCGGGATCTTCTTTCTTGATTGCCCTAAACGCTGTTGGCGCAGAAAACAATACATCGACCTTGTACTCTTCACACACACGCCAGAATGCGCCGGGATCTGGCGTTCGTACTGGCTTGCCTTCAAACAAAATGGTCGTACAGCCATGAATCAATGGCGCATACACAATGTAGGAATGCCCCACTACCCAACCGACATCAGAAGCTGCCCAAAACACACCATCTTGCGGCATATCGTAAATAGTGCTCATCGAGTATTTCATCGCAACCGCATGACCACCATTATCGCGCACCACGCCTTTTGGCTTACCCGTCGTCCCTGATGTATACAAGATATATAGTGGGTCAGTCGCTAGAACAGGCACACATACGTGAGGCAAAGCATCCTCAACCGCTTGTTGCCAAAGTACATCACGTTCGTTGTTCAATTCGGCTAGAGACTGCTCTCTTTGGAATACCACGACTTTCTCAGGCTTCCAACGACTGTCCATGATCGCCCTGTCGACCATCGGCTTATATGGCAGAACTTTATTTATCTCGACACCGCAGGATGCAGTAATCAACACCTTGGGCTCGGCATCTTCAATTCGAACGGCAAGCTCATGAGGAGCAAAACCACCAAACACCACCGAATGCACCGCGCCTAGTCGTGCACAGGCTAGCATTGCCATGGCAGCTTCAGGAATCATTGGCATGTAGATCACCACACGATCACCTTTGGTAACGCCTTGCGTGGCTAACATACCTGCGACTTTAGCCACTTGTTCACGCAATTGATTGTAAGTGTACGAGGATTGAGTTCCAGTAACTGGAGAGTCGTAAATCAGCGCGGTATTGTCACCTCGCCCATTTTCACAATGATAATCAAGCGCGAGCCAGCAGGTGTTCATCACCCCATCAGGAAACCAACGCTCAATACCATTCTCATCAGTTTGTAATATCGTTTTTGGTGGTTCAAACCAATCTATCGCTTGTGCTTGCGTTTCCCAGAACGAATTTGGGTCTTCCCTAGCCCATTGATACTCGGTGATATAGTCTGTTTTTCTGTTCATTCGATTCGTAGCAGACATAGTGCCTCCTCCATGATTTATCCATTAGTCCAAGCGCCTAGCTTTTGGCAGTGTCACTTGGGTGCACTCTTTTCTCAGCGTTGTGTTCGTGAACATTTGACCGTTCACGACAATCGCTTTACTTGGGAAAAGGCACACGAATGGCACCTTCCATGATCACTCGGGCACTACGACTCATTATCGCCCTTTCAATTTTCCAACCGCTTTCCGTTTGAATAGCTTTAGCACCCACTTTTAAGGTTCCAGATGGATGACCAAAGGTCACAAAATCACGACTTCCCTCACCGGCTGCCAAGTTCACTAAGGTGCCTGGTACACTTGCAGCTGAAGCAATAGCAACCGCAGCCGTACCCATCATGGCATGGTGCAATTGCCCCATAGACAAAGCACGTACTAGAAGGTCGGTATCTTCGGCAGCAACCGATTTTCCACTTGAGGCTTGGTAACCTTGAGGCTTGGCAACAAACGCGACTTTAGGAGTGTGTTGGCGTGATTCAGCTTGTTCTAGGGAATCAATAAGTCCCATCGCAACCGCACCATGCGCTCGGATGGATTCAAACAGAGCCAAGGCTTTGGCATCACTGTTAATATCCGATTGAAGCTCTGTACCTTGATAACCAACCGATTCAGCATCAACAAAAATGGTGGGTATCCCTGCATTAATGTAAGTTGCTTTGATGCAACCCAGATCTGGAACATCTAAAAAATCGACAACATTCCCTGTCGGAAACATAGAGCCACTCGCATCGGCTGGATCTAGGAAATCGACTTGGATCTCCGCGGCGGGGAAAGTGACACCATCGAGCTCAAAGTCACCTAACTCTTGGACTTCTCCATCAGCGATAGGTACATGAACAATGATGGTTTTCTCTATGTTTACTTGCCATACTCGCACCTCGACCACACCGTTTTCTGGAATACGATTCGAATCGACGAGGCCACTATGAATAGCAAATGGGCCTACTGCAGCAGACAAATTGCCGCAGTTACCACTCCAATCAACGAACGGCTTGTCTATTGCTACTTGACCGAATAGGTAATCAACATCGTGATCGGCTTTACTGCTTTTCGAAACAATAACGGTTTTACTGGTGCTGGATGTTGCACCACCCATACCATCGGTTTGCTTGCCATAAGGATCCGGGCTGCCAATCACGCGTAGAAGTAATGCGTCTCGTGCTTCTCCGGCGACTTGCGCAGCTTCAGGTAAGTCTTCTAAATTGAAAAAGACACCTTTGCTTGTTCCTCCCCGCATGTAGGTCGCAGGTACTTTAATTTGTTTGATGTTCATACCCAGCTCCTAATTTGCAAGAAAGTCTTTGGCGAAACGTTGCAACACGCCACCAGCGCTGTAGACATTCACTTCGTCTGCGGTGTCTAATCGACAGGTCACTGGCACATCAAGCTTTTCACCGTTTTTACGTGTGATGACTAGAGCCAAATCAGAACCTGCTTCAATGTCGCCGTACACGTCGTAAAGCTCGGTGCCATCCAACTCTAAGGTATTGCGATTCGTTCCTACTTTGAACTGCAGAGGTAATACACCCATGCCAACTAAGTTGGTTCTGTGGATTCGTTCAAACCCTTCTGCCACAATCACTTCAACACCCGCTAAACGCACCCCTTTGGCTGCCCAGTCACGTGATGAACCTTGTCCATAATCGGCACCAGCAACGACAATCAAGGGTTGCTTTCGATTCATGTAGGTTTCTATCGCTTCCCACATTCGCGTAACCTGTCCATCTGGCTCAACTCGTGCCAATGAACCTTGCACGACTTCTCCAGCGTCCTTCACCATTTCATTAAACAGCTTCGGGTTGGCAAATGTTGCTCGTTGCGCGGTTAAGTGATCGCCTCGATGGGTCGCGTAAGAGTTAAAGTCCTCTTCCGGCACTTCCATTTTGGTGAGGTATTCCCCCGCAGCGCTCGAAGCGAGAATCGCATTTGAAGGAGATAAATGGTCCGTAGTGATGTTATCGCCAAGAATAGCTAATGGTCTCATACCAGATAAGCTTCGTTCTCCCGCCAAAGCCCCCTCCCAATAAGGTGGCCTGCGAATATAGGTACTTTGAGGTCGCCAGTCATAAAGTGGTTCAGTCGATACCTGATCCTCATCTGGCTGGAACATTTTTACGTAGATTTGTTGGAATTGCTGAGGCTTAACATGCTCACCGACAACGGCATCGATCTCGGCATCACTCGGCCATAAATCACTTAAGTAGATTGGCTTGCCGTTGTTGTCAGTGCCTAAGCTGTCTTTCTCGATATCAAAGCGAATCGTTCCCGCTAAGGCGTAAGCAACCACCAATGGCGGTGAGGCTAAAAACGCTTGTTTTGCATAAGGATGGATTCGACCATCGAAGTTTCGATTCCCTGACAACACAGCGGTTGAGTACAGGTCGCGGTAGATGATCTCCTGTTGGATTTTAGGATCCAACGCCCCACTCATTCCGTTACAGGTAGTACACGCATAGCCGACGATACCGAAGCCTAATTGTTCCAGTTCAGGTAGCAAACCTGCCGACTCGAGATAGAGCTTGGCCACTTTAGAACCTGGAGCAAATGACGTTTTCACCCACGGCTTACGAACTAATCCAAGCTGATTGGCTTTCTTAGCCACCAATGCTGCGGCGACTACGTTTCTTGGATTACTGGTGTTGGTACAAGAGGTAATTGCTGCGATGATCACCGCACCATCAGGCATCTGCTCGTCGCTGTACTGCTTAGCATGCTGCTCTTTCCAAGATGTTTGACTGATACCTTGTTTAGCCAGCTCTCTGGTTGGCAAACGGCGATGAGGATTGGATGGCCCTGCTAGATTGCGCTCAACCTTCGACAAATCAAACTCTAATACACGTTCGTATTGAGCAGAGTCTAGATCGTCAGCCCATAGCCCAGTTTGCTTGGCGTAGCGTTCAACTAATTCAACCTGCTCAGGCTCTCGACCTGTGAGTTTCAGGTATTGAATGGTCTGCTCATCGATGTAAAACATACCGGCTGTTGCGCCATACTCTGGCGTCATGTTGGAGATTGTTGCGCGGTCACCAATGGTCAGCGCACGAGCCCCTTCACCGAAGAATTCCAAATAGCTTGAGACCACTCTCTCATTGCGAAGAAACTCAGTAATCGCAAGTACAATATCCGTTGCGGTTATCCCTTCTTGTCGTTGACCCGTTAGCTTAACGCCGACAATATCAGGCAATCGCATCATCGACGGACGACCTAGCATCACAGTTTCAGCTTCCAATCCGCCCACACCAATAGCAATAACGCCCAGAGCATCAACGTGCGGTGTATGGCTATCGGTACCAACACAGGTATCAGGAAAGGCGATGCCTTCTTTAGATTGAATAACCGGAGACATCTTCTCCAAGTTAATCTGGTGCATGATCCCGTTCCCCGCTGGAATCACACTGACGTTCTTAAATGCGGTTTTACACCATTCAATAAAGTGAAAACGGTCTTCGTTTCTGCGCTCTTCAATCGCTCGGTTTTTATCAAACGCTTGGCTATCAAAACCTGCGTGTTCCACTGCCAAAGAGTGGTCAACAATCAGCTGGGTTTCGACCACTGGATTAACCTTGGCAGGGTCTCCGCCTTGGTCGGCAATCGCGTCTCTTAATCCAGCCAAATCAACCAAAGCGGTTTGACCAAGAATGTCATGACACACCACGCGCGCAGGATACCAAGGGAAATCTAGGTCGCTCTTACGGTCAATGATCTGTTTTAAGCTGTCTTCAAGGGTTTCAGGATCACAGCGTCTTACTAATTGCTCTGCTAATACTCTCGACGTATAAGGCAAGGTTTTGTAAGCACCTGGGGATATTGCTTCTACCGCTTCGCAAGCGTCGAAATATTCTAAACCCGTTCCCGGTAAAACCTTTCGATACTTGTTTTCATCAAGCTCTTGGTTTCTTTCAAGTTTTACATCAGACATACATCCACCATTATCTGTTAAATTCTATTCGTTGGTTCTCGAGGCCTTACCACATGAAGAGAAAGTCACCTCGAGATATAAGTCGGTTCGATATAGAGGACTAACGTAAATGGACTGGCAGCCAGTCTTGATGCTCTGGTCCAGTGTAGTCTGCGCTTGGGCGAATAATTCGATTGTTTTCTCTTTGTTCGAACACGTGTGCCGTCCAACCTGTAAGGCGGCTCATCACGAAGATAGGAGTAAACAATTTAGTTGGGATGTCCATGAAGTGGTAAGCCGATGCATGGAAGAAGTCCGCATTACAGAACAGCCCTTTCTCGCGCTTCATTACCGCTTCAACACGCTCAGAAACGGCGTAAAGCTGTTCATCTCCCACCTCTTGAGCTAGCTCTTTTGACCAACGCTTGATTAGAGCATTTCGCGGGTCGCTTTCACGATAAATGGCATGACCGAAGCCCATGATTTTGTATTTGTTAGCAAGCATCTGCATGATGTTAGTTTCTGCTTCATCAGCGGTTTGCCAATCTTGGATCATTTCCATCGCCGCTTCATTCGCACCGCCATGTAAAGGACCTCTCAACGTACCAATCGCTGCGGTGACACAAGAGTGGATATCTGACAGTGTTGATGCACAAACACGAGCGGCAAAAGTCGAAGCATTAAACTCATGCTCTGCGTAAAGGGTTAGCGAGCAGTGCATCACCTTCTTATGAAGTTCACTAGGCGCTTTATCCGTTAGCATTTTCAAGAAGTAGCCACCCAGACACGCTTCACTTTGATCTTCAGTGTCAATGCGCACGCCATCATGGCTGAAGCGATACCAATAACAAATAATGGCAGGGAAAAGTGCGAGCATTCGTTCAGTCGCGGGAAGCTGCTCAGAAAAATCAGACTCTTGCTCTAGATTACCTAGCATTGAACAACCCGTTCTCATCACATCCATTGGATGAGCGTCTGCAGGGATAAGTTCTAGTGCTGCTTTCAAAGGTTGAGGCAAGCCACGCAAACCAATCAACAATGTTTTGTAATGGTCTAACTCTTTTTCACTTGGCAAATGACCTCTTAGTAACAGATGCGCCACTTCTTCGAACTGAGCATGATTAGCAAGATCGGTAATATCATAACCACGGTAAGTTAAGCCGGTTCCTGATTTTCCTACCGTACATAGCGCCGTGGTTCCGGCACTCTGACCACGTAGACCAGCACCACCGATTGCAGGTGCGCTAGCTGGTTTGCTTTCGGGTTTTTCGCTTTGTTGTTGGTTTTCTATTGAAGCCTTTTCGACAGCTGCTTTATCACTCAAAGATACAGACATGGTGAACTCCTTTTCAGTGTTAGTCGCCTGCACTCTTTGGTGCTGGCTATTTATGTGTCCGATGATCTTTATCATCGGTACTGGATATGGCGACTAACCATTTCACGTTATTGGATTAAGTTGATTTTTGATTAATTGAAACCGGTTTACTCTTCGCTTGAAAACAACTGATCAAGCTTGTTCTCGTAGTCGTGGTAATTCAGGTGTTCGTAAAGCTCCTTACGGGTTTGCATTGAATCCAACAGAGCTTCTTGATTGCCTTCAACTAGCAAATGCTTGTAAACATTCTCCGCCGCTTTATTCATCGCACGGAATGCACTCAATGGGTAAAGCACCATGTCGACACTTGATTGGGCTAACTCGTTACAGTTGTAGAGTGGTGTTTGGCCAAACTCAGTTATGTTAGCAAGAATAGGCACATGCTTACCCGTTGCTGATTTCAGCGCTGCCGAGAACTTCAGGTACTGGTCGAGCTGATTCATCGCCTCAGGGAAAATCATGTCCGCGCCCGCTTCAACACAAGCTATCGCTCGCTCAATCGCGCTATCAATACCTTCAACCGCCAATGCATCGGTACGCGCCATAATCACAAAGCTGTCATCGGTTCTCGCATCGGTTGCAGCTTTGACTCTATCGACCATCTCTTGCTGGCTTACAATCGCTTTATTTGGTCGATGACCGCAGCGTTTTTGCGCAACTTGGTCTTCCATATGAATCGCAGCTGCACCCGCTTTTTCCATAGCTCGAATGGTACGTGCAATATTAAATGCGCCACCAAAACCCGTATCGATATCCACCAGCAATGGCAGATCACACGCGTTGGTAATACGTTCAACATCGACCAACACATCGTTCAATGTGGTGATACCCAAATCAGGCAAGCCGTAAGACGCATTGGCGATGCCCCCACCCGACAAATAGATCGCTTGATGCCCCAAGTTCTTTGCCATCATTGCGCAATACGGATTCACCGTACCGACGATCTGCAATGGGTCGTTGTCTTGCACAGCTTGTCGGAACTTAGCTCCTGCTGATAACTTCATAATGACGCTCCCTGTTAATTGTTAATTTCTATCTAACTTTTATAACTACTGATGTTTAGCTCTCGCCAGCGAAGAACCGCTGGCAAATACCAGTCGCCAGTTAATCAAGATCTTTGGATTGAATTTGTTGTTCTATAAGCAATCGGCTTCCCGAGATGTGTCTTCGCATTAGCATTTCTGCTAGCTCTTCATCACGGTTGCGAATTGCTTGTAGGATGTATTTATGTTCATCAAGCGCCTCTTTTGGTCGAGACTGAGCCCTAGGCGATTGATAGCGGTACATGCGTAGTAGGTGATAAAGCTCATCACACAGCAGCGAAATGAGTTTGCTGTTACGACTCGCTTTGATAATGCGGTAATGGAAATCGAAATCCCCATGTTGATGAAAGTAAGAAGAACCTTCGACTTCATCGATGTGTTTTGAATGTGTCGACAATAATCCTTCAAGCCCGATAAGCTCTTCTTGTGTGATGTGTCGCGCTGCTAAGCGAGCCGCCATGCCTTCCAATGCCTCTCGCACCGCGTAAAGCTCTAGCAGTTTGTCTGCCGAAAAAGTAATAACTCGTGCGCCGACATGAGGAATTCGCTCAATAAGCCCTAGCCCTTCCACACGCATTATCGCTTCACGTAATGGACCTCGACTTACCTCGAAGCGTTTAGCCAGTTCAGGCTCCGAGATCTTACTGCCCGGTGCTAATTCACCGTTAACAATCGCCTCAACGAGGTACTCAGTCAGATTTTCCGACTTGGTGTTTTCTTTGTCGCTCACACGTGTTTTCGTGTTTGCACTTAAGGTGAGATCTTTTATCGCAGTATTCATATTCACGCTGCTCACTTCTGATTGCCGACCCTAACTGTCAACAATTTCATAACATGAACATAAAATACACGATCAAATTGTCGACAATCAAGTAGATTGTCGACAATTTAGACTAAGGTAGTATTTTTTATAGACGATAAAAACTCACCCAAAAGGACACTAAAAATAACTTAACTAATTGTTATTTATCGCTTCAAACAGATTAACAACCACCAACCCGATACATACTCTAAAATTATTTGGAATCGATGTGTCGACAACTTATCGCCAAACTTGTCAATCGCAGCTCCCTCTGTGTCTATCCACCTGCTCACCGATAAACAGATATAAAAAAGGCGCACTCATGTGCGCCTTTCATTCATCGAACCCGTTCTAACAAGCCAACCTTTAATCAAGCTATCTGACGAGTAACTTCTAGGTATTTATTGATATCAACGAAATCAATTTGTTCCGGTTTCAGATATTCTTCGGCATAACGCAGGTGAGTACCGCTGGTTAAGAACAATCTAAACAGCTCGATATCGAGATGCTCGTCTAATGCCATTTTGTACATGATGTCGACAGCAACACTAATCGGCTTCGCTTTCTTATAAGGCCTATCCGCAGCGGTTAACGCCTCAAAAATATCGGAGATCACAAGAATACGTTCTGGGATTGATAGGTCATCACCAGTCAATTTCCTTGGATATCCCGTACCTTTAAGTGTTTCATGGTGCGTCGAAGCATAGCGAGGAACACGACTTAGCTCTTTCGGGAATGGCAGATTCTCAAGCATCTTAATCGTGCCAAGCATGTGCTCGTTTATCTTGAACCTATCTTCAGCGGTCAACGTGCCGCGTGCAATACTCAGATTGTAGACTTCGCCTAGGTTATATAAGTGCTCAGGTACATCCATTTTGATTTTATGTTTCGGGTCAAACTCTAACGGCCTATCTCTTTTCACTATATGTTCAGGTTTATCACTTAACAGTGGCTCTGTCGCAGGTAAACTTGCACTCGGTTCTCGGTTCAACGCTTCTATCGGTGATAAACCAAGTTGATCATCAAAGTTACGCGTCCAAGTCGTCTCAGCTATCGCGTGAATACGAGCGACTTTGTCTTCACTCATGAATTCACCACCAACGTTCGATGTCGCGATAAAAGTAAAGTCATCTTGTAGCTGTTGTTTGGTTGTCGCAAGCTCATCTGCAATTTGCTGCGTTGATAGCGTACCTTCAAGTTGCTTTCTCAAAGCGGTGATTTCCGCATCACGCCAAAGTACTTCAAATCGAGTTCTCACCTCGTGAATTCGGTTGTAGTTCGCTTCTAGCTTCGTACCTTTATCGACGATGTGTTCGGGTATCGTGATCTTGCCACAATCGTGAAGCCAAGCCGCAATTCTGAATTCACGACGTTCATCATCATTTTTAAACTCAAAATCTTTGAAATGATCGGACTGTGATTTCTCAGCTGCATCAGCCAACATCAAGCCGAGTTCTGGTACACGATTACAGTGCCCTGCCGTATAAGCGGATTTATCATCGATAGCTTGGGCGATAAGCTTGATAAACGACTCCACAAACGCCTCTTGTGTCTGTTCATGCTGCTTAATCTCTGCCGCCATGCCTTTCACTGCCACAGACAGCTCCCATACTTCTTTGATTCGAGTGTCAACAAGCTCGACACTATCATAATCACGCATCTTGATCTTATGAGTCTCCTCCTCTAATTGACGAATAGGACGCACTATCGGTGCACCAAAACCCCAAGCAATAGGCAACGTCAAACTCATCAGTAACATCGTTATACCAACAGAGGTTGCTAGACGTTTATTGACTGTACTAAAGATTTCAGTTTCGGGAATCAATACCGCAAAATACTCAGAGTAGTGTTCGCCTGTGTCTATTTTCTTTAAATAGAGATGCTTGACCTCGCCATTCAACTCTACCCTTATCATACTGCCTTCAACCGTTGCTTCCTTAGCCAAATCATAAAGTTCAGTATAAGGAACCGTCGTATTCGTATTAAAGCCGGTATCATGGAGCCACTTTTTCGCTAAGGCATCAAGTTGTTCATCACTCAATCTACTGATAGCCTTATCAATAATTGGAAGCAATTGCTTATGCTTGCTCTGCAACACCAAATGGAATTGATTTGTGTAGTTCCGTTTTAGATCTTCTAGAGTCCCATTGACAACAAGGCCTGGCTGGAAAAACCTATCTAATGCAAACGAGAGTACGGGTTCAGCGTCTAAGAAAGCAAAGTTCTCTTCGCTTTCAATTGAATTAAATGCAGACTCTAGGTTTTCAAATTCAACTAAATCAATGTTCGGAAAATCCTCTCTCAACTTAGGAATAATTGACCACCCAGATAAAATGGCAACTTTTTCACCCTCAAGCTCGGCATAATTAGTGACAACCTTCGCGCCGACCCTTGTCACGATAGAAAATGGCAATTCATAAATTGGAGTCGTGTATAGGCCATCTATGCCATTATTTTTATAATGTTGAACCGATTGCAGGCCATCAATACTTCCTTCTTGAAACTTACTGACAAGCTCGTCCCAAGAAAAGCCATTCACAAATTCAAACCTGATCCCAGTCATCTCACCGATCATTTTGAGAAGGTCTATCGCATAACCGTTTGGTTTCCCCGCCACAGAAAAGTCCATCGGCCCCCAATCATTTTGATTAGAAACTAGCAGCGGAGGGGTATCGTTAACCAAGGTTTTTTGCTCAGATGATAATATCAATGTTGATACATCAAACTCCGATTCCTGATTGTTAACCTTGAGGTTGGACGCTATGATATTTCCCGATTTCGAATATAAGAAAGACTCAACCTTACTATCTTCTGCTAATCCAAGCGCCGTACCTGATAATTTGTTAGCCAAAGAAGACAACACAATATCAATACCAATCACATGTTGAATTTCAGATTCTATTTTCGAATCAAACGCTAAAGAATAAGTTTGTCCGGTAATTTGTAAATACTGAAAAAGATATGGCTGAGTTTTTTCGACCGACTGAACATTGGCAGAAACATACCAAGGCCTGGTCGTTGGAAAGTAGTTGCTCTGCTCCGTAGTTGAGCTTCTGAGCGTAAACTCTTGGTCAAAGTATTTCGTTGTCCGGACTCGCTCCTGCCCTATATTTTTAATCTCAACCACAACCCAACGATCCGTTTGTTGTGCACCTATTTTTTCTCTAACGACAGGGGCAGATTCTAGATTAATAATTTGGAAGAAATTTTCATCGGATGAGCCAATGTAAATACTATAAAAGAGAGGGTTATCTTTAATGGCTTCAGAAAGAATACTACGCGACTCTTCTTTCGATATTTTGTTACTGATTGACCGTTTCACTGAAGCAAGTAAACGCGCAGTGTTGGCTGCGTCAGAATCAATAGCGCCTATATAATCACTCAGGTCATGAGACACCATCGTCAACTTTGATAGGGTATTCTCAGTCGCCATTTTTTTACTGAAGTAATATTGCAGTGAAACCGCAACAACAGCGGTAAGAAATGTCGCGAGTAAAAACATTCCTCCAACAGTAAATCGTAACGAAATTTTTTTGTCTGTCATTATTCGATCCTTGAATAACCATTAGCTCAGAAATGTAACGTGCCAGCAATATTTATATTATTACAGTAGCACACCCCACCTAGCAACACATTATTCTATATATACAAGAGCGTCTCCCTATCCCTCTCTCTGTGTCACAATAAAGTACCTACTTTAATGATACCCAACAGTATAAAACGGCTAATAGTCAAAACAAATTGTTCACACAACCTTAAGAAAAAATGAGAATAATTATTTCTTGAAGAATCCTAGAGCCACGTCCCCGTGAACTTTATGCACTTTATTCACCCAATGTTCTTTATCCTCAATCTCGCCGCATTAAAGACAATTCGTTAACACATCGTTAACTTTAACCTCATCTACTAAACACCCGATTCGTGTATTTAGTAGCTGGATATAAAACATAAGTTTCTCTCCATTGAAGAGATCCCCTACATAAGGAACGTGAACCATGTTCAAGGCACTGAAACCTACTCTTGCGGCTTCTATCATCGCAGCAACCTTTTCTTTTAACACTTTTGCTGCTGACGTAGAAAAAATCCACTTCCTAATCCCTGGCGGCGCTGGTGGCGGTTGGGATATGACGGCTCGTGGTACGGGTGATGTATTAGTTAAATCCGACATCGTAGAAAATGTCTCTTTCCAAAACTTGTCTGGTGGTGGTGGCGGTAAAGCCATTGCACACCTAATCGAGACGGCTCAACGTCAAGAAGACACGCTAATGGTGAACTCAACGCCTATCGTTGTTCGTTCACTAACGGGGATCTTCCCACAATCTTTCCGCGACCTAACTCCTGTAGCAGCAACTATTGCCGATTACGGTGCAATCGTCGCGTCTGCGGATTCTAAGTACAACACTTGGGAAGACGTCGTTAAAGAGTTCGAAACCAACCCACGTAAAGTAAAAATTGCTGGTGGTTCAGCTCGTGGCAGCATGGACCACCTTGTGGTTGCGGCAGCGTTCAAAGGCGAAGGTTTTGATGCGAAGAAAGTACGTTACATTGCCTACGATGCTGGCGGTAAAGCGATGGCGGCACTGCTTTCTGGCGAAACACAGCTGCTTTCTACTGGCCTTGGTGAAGTGCTAGAGATGTCTAAATCTGGCCAAGTAAAAGTGCTTGCTGTGACGGCGCCAAAGCGTCTTGACGCTGCACCTAACATCCCAACACTGACTGAGTACGGCAACGAAACCGTATTCGCTAACTGGCGTGGTTTCTTTGCAGCACCTGGCACAAGCCAAGCGAAGATCGACGAGTGGAATGTAGCGCTTGGCAAAATGTACAAAACCGATGAGTGGCAAGTGGTTCGTGACCGTAACGGTTGGATCGACAACTACAAAGCTGACAAAGATTTTTACGCCTTCCTAGAAGATCAAGAAAAACAGATGGGCGACCTAATGCGTGAGCTTGGTTTCTTGAAATAACCAACAACCATAGAGGGCCTATGTGCCCTCTTACTCTTTCCTTGTTTCGCCGTGCATGAGTTAACTTCAAACTCCTTTGTTTATTCGTAGACGTATTACTAACGCTTGCCGATTCGTTGTAAACGCAAGTGGCTGATAAACCAGTACCGTAATTCGCTTACCTTTGGTTAGTGATCCCAGACATTTCATTGACTCGCTCATGTACGGCTTTTTTACTTTTTATACCACCCCAAATGGAGTTGGATATGTCGGACTTACCAACCAAATTTCTGAGTAAGGAATCTTTGCTTTCGAAGGGGCAACGTTGTTGATGGGGATTATCTGCTAACTGCAAGATCGTTCAAGTCTTCTTAAACGATCGGCATTACACACTAGGTGGGCTTTTTTGCTTGTTCATAAAGAACGAATTTGGTGCCGCTACTGGACTCTACCATCAATTTATCATTCTGATTTATATAGAAATTAATATATAAAACCTTAAAAATGTTACCTCCAGTGTTACTTCAATAAGTAATCAATTACTTGTCACTGCAGTTCAATAAATGTCCCATTCTTATGACTAGTGTTAACAAAGGTAGCCATCAGGTTATAAGTAGAACCAACCAAGAAAATCAGTATTTATTTTTCATTATCCGCCAAACTTCTTCTACAGACAATTCAGCACTTAGTAAACGTGCGACTGGGGTTGGTAGCCTTTCTATCAGAGATACTACATGAAGTTCTTTTCGTGGCCTAGACAGAGCAACATAGACACCGTTTACCTTGTCTTTTTTCGTCCATTCAACTTCTTCTAACCCAGCTAAAATAACCGTATCAAACTCCAACCCTTTAATATGTTCAGGACTTGAAAAGTGAATCTGATATTTCTTGTTCAACTGCACGGTTTCCGAGACATAAGATTCTCGGAAGACACTCTTCAGACCTTCCCTCAAGTTTTCCTCAAGAGTTTTGGCTAAGTTTAAGTTTGGCGTCAATACCCCAATAGTACGAGTCTGCGGCTGAGTTCTAATAACGTCCAAAATTGCATCATGAGCAGATTCAAATCCGAGACTACTAAAAGTATAGCCATCAGAAGACCGTATATTGTCCAAATGCATTTTCACATGTTCGAAAGAATCAGATAACCTTATATCTCCCTGTACAAATCGTCTGAAAATCTGAGATATCGAGCCAAGTGTAGCGTTAAACTCCTGTCTCTTGTTCTCTATCAGCAAATGCTTTGATAGCTTTCTGTATGGAAAGCATGCATCCAAATCTTTCGCCTGCCTACCACTCAACTGTTGGTGCATATCTCCGACCATAGTGACTGCGTCATATTCAGGAGACGCTTGTCGTCCCATAATAAACACTTGGATTTCAGTGAAATCCTGTACTTCATCTACAAACACACTTCTATAGTATTGTGTGGTATGCCAACGGGTTGGGATTGAGCCATATTCTTCATTGCCTTTTGCGCCAATAATATGGGACATAGCTAACAGTACGTCTATATCATGCGTATTGAGCTTTCTTCCTATTAAGCGATTTAAAGCATCGCTATTTTTACTACCCCAATCTTTATCACCAAACAATAAAGCATCTCTGTACAAATCAGCTATGTGCCAATGATTAAACAAGCGTGGAATTAACCTCGCCCTCAGGAAGTTAGAAAAACTTGTAGGCTTTCCTCCCTTCGAAGTTGGTGTAATAGTTGCTGTATACGGACTAGGGCGTTCAAATGGTCTAACTCTAGATGACAAACCTTGTAGTACAAATAACCTCCTTTCCGAACGAAGGAAGCTCAGTTGTTCAACATCTACAAGTTTACCTTTAAAAAGTGCACCATTAGAGCTCTTACCAATTAAATATTGCGTGTCTTCCTCACTGACTTTATCCCAGAGCTCATCAAACGGTGTATTTAGTTCAATCTGCCCCGGCACGTCTTGGATTGACAACTCAACTAATTCACATTTTTCGACAAACGTTGAAAGGTCTTGTTGCGAGGACAATTGGAAGCAAGTCCGCTCTTGCTTATCTAAAAATAAATGCTTGTGAGAACGGTAAGCACCGAATAGATTCGACAAGCTAGTCGTAAACTCTGGTTCATCATCTTTGATGGAATACCAAAAACCACTTCGATCAACTGTATCGGCAACAGTAACTCTAATAAGTTGATATAGCTGGGGGATAAGATCCTCACAGGCAAAGTGGCTATGCACTCTAGTTGTTTTCCATTGAGCTATATTTGTTTGAAGCTTCAGCTTTAATTTATCAGTCAAAGTAGATAGCAACAAAGTCGAAACAGATTCAGAAGGCTCAAATTTATTAGTATCGAAAGTAAGTTGATCGACAACTTTATCAACTTTCGTTAACAATAAATCAAAAAGTACTTTGTCGAATGACTCCAACCAAGACATCGTCGTCTCTGATTCATCGTTTTCACTTAAATCTACAGAGAGAGCATATTTAGGTGAGTTATCTGTTTTCGATCGTTGTTCAAGCTCTCTTGCTAGTTGAAGCCTTGAACGTAGTTCATCGTATTCGATAATCGGAAGATGTGATAAGCCGAGTTCATTACAGGTTTGCTTCAAATATTGAACTAACTCCCCGGTTCGAACAATGCCGACACTACTCTCTTGATCAAAGAAATCGGTAGCTTCGTACTCATCACTTTCATCTGGTACAACTTTAGATAAATCAACCAAAGTTTTAGCACGACCTAACGCAGCACAAGTCTTTCCAGAACCGGCGATACCTTCTACCAACATAGGCCCAGTGTCCAAGGTATTAGACATGACCTTATATTGCTCTCTAGTCGGGTTTAAATAAAAGTTACTACTTAGACCAAAATACTCATCTTTCAGCTCAGTTGGTTCGCTTATATTTTCTGGTTCATCGAGAATGATATCATCTACCGGGTCATCTTCGTCCCAGCCTCCAAACTCAGATACTCCCCAAGTAATATCACCCTGAGTTGTTTCTTCAGTGTCTAAATAATCCTCAGGGCAAGTGAGCTCATTTTCAGCAATGTTATTGCTCCACATCAAGACGGTCTTCTTCAAGTCTTGCGTGTGATATTCATCAACATCATTGCTATATTTACCAGAGAAACTAGAGCGAACCATAGTTTGAAAGTTTCGTAAATTATCTGCAGCTACGTGACCTTTGAAACGCTCAAAAGTTCTTATTTCAAGGACTTCATAATTTCCTAGTAATTTGCTCTTACCTGAGAGTCCAATATAGGCTTGACGACATAGGGTACCTATGGGAGAAAGAGACGTTGATACGCCGTGCTTTGTATTTGCATAACTTCCAGCAACTTGGGTCACTCGATACTCTTGAATGCCTTTCACATCACTTTCTATTAAAACTGACTTCCCATAAGCCACTCGTTTCACTTCTTCAAGAGTAGAGATGTCCTGGGAGTTATTTACTTCTCTTGCTCGGCGCAATTTTTTATCGACATCATCAATGACACTATCGATACAATCTAGCTCAGCTTTTATAGCCTCTTGTGTTGCGGTGGCTTGCTCAGCAGTAACTTTTTCTATTTCAGTGGGAATTTTCCAACGATTTATTGACATAATTTTCTACTACGATGCGTCTAAGAGGTATGAGTTTTCTGATTTTTTATATGAAGTTTTTTTTTCAACTACACCTAACTCTAAAAACCCTAAATCATCTGGTTCAAAAGTAAGGCCGTAAGCTACAGATACCCTATGAAAATCTCGTTCACTTAACTTAGTATCAACCATTTCATAAGGTTGATTAAGACCAGTTATTCGTAAAGGATAATAACTCTTCTGTTTATCTTTAAAGTCATCAAGAGCCTTTTTGTATAGAGGCAAGCTAGCACCACCTCCAATGAAAATACAATGTATATCTTCGACATATGAGCCCGAAGGAATATTAGTTATTACGTCTCCAATTAGTGCTTTGAACTCACCTTCCATCCATTTATCCGCAGCCTTAACTCCCATAGATTCTCGTTTTTTATTGAGAACTTCTGCCCCTATAGTCCTAACGCTTTTACCGTAAATTGGATAAGAGTACTCCCCTTCATTTTCAACAACGCGAAACACAGCTACATCGACCGTACCGCCACCTACATCAATTAGAAGGTGGGCAAAATTTTGTCTTTGAGGTGAGCGAATATAAGACTGAATTTGACCGACAAATTCAGGAAACAATGATAAACAATCTTCATGTAGATCACTGAACTCATGACTTGACAATTTGTCAGGAACATCACCAAAACTCAAGTAACTTTCCAGTTCTCTAAGGCTAAAACCATCATTAATATTCGAGAACTTCCAAGCACTTTTAATTATCTTTCTATAAAGAGTAGTCAGTCTAGAATTCTGTGAACTTTCCGTGGGCAAGCCAACGTTCAACAGCCAATCAATTTCATAGTTTACGAGTCGACGGCTCTCTTTGCTTAGCATCCAACAGCGTGCACTTTTAAGAACTAAAGCACAATATGCAGCCATTATTGCAAGGTCTCGAGTTCGAGCTTTATTCTCTATCAATTTTAGTTTGGATACTTCAATCTTATCCACTGCATCACTTTGTTCTAAAGTGCAATTACCCACACTATCAATAAAAAATCGAGTCGGAAGAATATGCGTATTAGGTAACAATTGAACTGTATATTTATTTTCAAAGCCACTGACTGCGACTTTTGTATAAGAAGTTCCAAAATCTAGCCCGATAATAAACTGAGTTCGGGATCTAGTAGAAGAAGTGGTACGAGAAGACGCCTTGGGCTTGAGTATGCGAGGTTGACCTAAAGGCTGTTTATCAACTGTACTAGATTGATGAGTTTTTCGGGGAAGTGCTTTTTTAAGCTTACCTTTAAGTTTATCTAAGCCTTTCATTACTCACCTATCCTAATGGCAATGAAACATACTTCGATATTGTCATGAAGTAGTTCTTGTTTAGCTGATAACTGCTCTATTTGCACATCAAATCGGCTTTCGATATTTCGAATTTGCGCTTTGGTCGCGGCAACAAGAGAAGCAGATTTTTTGTCATCTCTCATACTCAATTTTGTGAGCGCACTAAATCTCCCCTCTAACTGACGCTCCTTGTTTTTCTTGGCTGAAGATATTTGAAATTGAATTCGGTCTGCATTCTCATTGTAACGTCGATCAACCTCATCCTGATAATCTTGCTCAACATAGTCAGATACCACCTCAAAAGCTTCTTCTAGAACGTCGGCATCGTATTCCAAATGAACGTCTTGCCAATCACCTCCTAAAACCCGAGTCGCATTCAACAGGTTGTAAGAGTCTTGTTCGGACAGGAGTTCGACTTCATCTCCCAATTTAAGTCCGCGTGAAAATAGCTTCTCTTCGACTCTTATTCCGCTAAATTCTCCTTTTTTTACGACTAAAATATAGTCACCTTCAGGAATTTCGACCTCTCCACTTTCTATTCTAGCTCCTACTAGAGGGTGTTGGTCTCCACTGTTAGTAGCCAATTCTTGTGCGAAGAAACGGACCAATGGGTGAAATTGTGATAATACCTCTGTTTGGGCATTACTATTTCGCGTCACCTTATTGGAAAACAGACACCTACGAACAACACCTGTTTGCAATTGAGATAAATTACTTAAGCTATGTTTTCTCACAAATTCAGCAAACTTTGCTGCAAGATCTGAAGGTAACCTAACGTCAAACGTCAAACCTTCGCTCAGGACTTGTTGGAATAAATGTCCAGAGCCATATTTATCTAAAAAGCTCTTTACAAAATAGAACAAATCTTGTTCATTTATATTCTGTCTAAACTGATGAGCAGCTTTTACTTGAGAAAGAATATAGCCACTGTGAGCAATCAAGCTCGATGCCTGTTCTTCAAGTCGGGCGTTCTCACTTTTTACTTTTTCGATTGCAAGACGAGTCTGCTCTATGCGGTCTTGCTCCTGTTGTGCTGTTAACTCCTCTCTAATTAGAGAAGACGTTAAATTTTCAATCTTTTCACCTAAGATCGCATCCATATCACCGAGAGCAGCTTTAAATATGCCTAGACGTTCAAACAAGCGATCGTAAATCCTTTGATCTATGGTATCGGCGTAGCAAAAGTTGATGATGTGTATCTTTTCTGATTTTTGACCATATCTATCAATACGACCTATCCGTTGTTCTATTCGCATTGGGTTCCAAGGCAAATCATAATTAATCAACACTCGGCAAAACTGCAAGTCTACACCTTCACTTGCTACCTCTGAAGATAGAAGGATACGACACTCTTTATTAGCTTTGAAACCATCTATAATTTCCTGCTTAGTCTCTTTCATCCCCCCCATTAATACCTGCGCATTAATGCCCTCTTCGAATAAGCGCGAATTAAGGTAATGAAGAGTTTCTCTAAAATATGAAAACAGCACGACTTGATCTTCGGGGTGAGTGCTATACCAGCTTTTTAAAAAATCAATGAGTGCATTAAACTTACTGTCGTTTTCTCTGAGATTATCTATATCTATTTCTGGTAACAATCTAGCACCAATTTCAGACATCAAAGGAGACAGCTGATTCTTTGACTCAATATCAATACCAATAGACTCTTCGATAGAGGTGTCAAACATACTTGATTCAGCTTTTCTTACTCTACGATTCCAGGCGGAGTAAGCTGCAACCATACAGCTAGAAACTTGCCTTTGAGGCATTGCAGAAAGAAATGCCTCATGCACATTTTTCTGCGATGCGTAACGGCGTACAGTTTCAGTAACTGCTTGATAAAATTCCTTTTCGGCATCCGTCATCTGAACCGCCAAAGCAAGAGGTTCTCGAACTACACGGTATTCATGGACCTCAGCTTTTCTTGTTCGAGTTACAACCTTACTCAAGAGGTTCACTCGCTCAATTCGGTTCGCCACTTCAACTCTCTCTTCATGAGAAAACCCATCTTCGGGTTCGAACTCAATAATGCTTAAAAGTTGGGAACTACGATTTAAAATGGGGTTTAACTGTGCGTTTTTTAAGATACTTCTAGCTTCAAACCAACTAATATGAGGATTACGAACCGCATTTTGAGCTTCAAGGAGAGGTTTATTTGCTTCGAGTACTTGCGGAAAATAATGTCGATTGTCGAAGGTGTCAGGGTCAACCAACTCTAGAAGATGAAACAAGTCTTCATTAGCAAGATTAATTGGCGTTGCTGATAACAGTACAACATGCTCTGTTGCGTCACGGAGCAGATGACCCAACTTAGAGGTCGAGCTTTCTGGATTACGCATATAATGAGCTTCATCCATAATAATTAAATCGAATAAAGGCTCATTTGAAGCAGAATCTGAGAATAATTCCGTCAGCTTTTGACGTGGAGTTTCTGCTGAGTCTAATCCTGGAGTAAATCCCTTCGGAGGCCTTAACCCAGTGTAACTACATATGACCGCTTTACCCGTTGGTACTTGCTTTTTATCTCTCTTCAGATCATGAAGAAGATCTTCCGCACTCATCAAATCAGCATCAATACCAAAACGAAACATTAACTCATGCTTCCATTTTTCTCTTAGCATAGCAGGACACAGAATCATCAATCGACGAGCATCTATCCTTGCCCTTAATTCGGTCCAGATCAAGCCCGCCTCAATTGTTTTACCTAAGCCGACCTCATCAGCAATAAGAATACCTTTTGAAGGGGCCTCAAGGAAAGATAGTACTGGTTTGTATTGGAACGCAAAGAAATCAGTGTTTGTGGTTTCCATACTGTACACAAGGTTGGCAAGTTTGCCAGAGATATGAATATACGTAAGATTTCTACGTAGATCGTCAATTCGTCCAAAGCGTCCACTATGAAGTAGGTCATTCCAAGTGTTACTTGCCACTACTTCTAGGTCGCTTTCACTTTTAGTTTGAGCTGCCCCCGCAAAAAAGAACTTGTAACGATTTACTCCGCCTCTGGACTGTAAAACTTGTGTAATTACACCTATCTTTGCGGGATCATGAATGAGCCTGACCTGGTCACCAATGTTAAACATTAACTACAACTCCTAGTTTCCCCAACTCAATAACCAAACTACAATCTTAATCTCATTAAAGACAAAATTTGCTTCGGTACTGCCTAACAACCATATAGAAATGGTCTAAACACACTTACCATTTTACGACAGTCCAACGTTAAGAACACTGAAAACTAAATATAGTTATCGAACAGATCCAAATCAAAACGGGTAGTTAGGCATAAAAAACCAATTATATGTTGGTTGATTCGATAGTTCCTGGTAGCATTTGCAAAATGTAATCCAATCGACCTTTTTATGAATAAAGTTAAAGTTATTGACCTATTTTCCGGCCCCGGCGGACTTGGAGAAGGTTTCACTTCAGTAAAAGATAAAAACGGACAAACTCCATTCAAGATTGCAACATCGATTGAAAAAGAACCGAGCGCTCACCAAACTCTAACTCTTCGTGCTTTTTTTCGCCAGTTTGATGAGGCACCTAATGAGTACTATCAATTTTTGAAAGGACGCCTTGGCAAAACACCACAAGAAAAGCTCTATCTTCAATACCCAGATCAGTATAAAGCAGCCTCTGAGGAAGCATTATGCCTGGAGCTGGGGAAAGATAACGCTGATATAACCAAAGCAATTCAAACTAAAATCGGTAACGATGAGTGTATTTTGATTGGTGGTCCTCCTTGCCAAGCATATTCAACCGTAGGTGTTGCTCGAAATAAAGGCAACAAAGATTACGACCCGGCAAAAGATCATCGAAACTTCCTATATAAGGAATACTTGTCAGTTATTGCAAAGTTCCAGCCGAAGATGTTCGTCATGGAAAATGTAAAAGGCATGCTATCTGCCAAGATTAACGGCCAGTTTATTTACAAAGACATTTTTTCAGACCTCCACTCACCAACTGTCTCTTCAGGAGAGGCCCCCCTTGACGGCAGATCTGCCAACTCATATCGCATTTATTCTCTAGTAAAAGAGGAACAATCTACACTTGGTCCCCAAGACTACGTGGTAAAGAGTGAGCAATTCGGAATTCCACAGAGTCGCCACAGAGTCATATTACTAGGCATCAGGGAAGATATAGATACCTCAAACCTTTCTCTTTTAAACGAAATTAACTCACAAGTCAGTGTCCATGACGTTATCGGTGACTTGCCTCCATTACGAAGCGGACTATCAAAATCAGAAAACAGTAATTCGAATTGGATCAAAACCATACAGAAAGAAACTCGTATCGCTCTTAAAGAGCTTAACGTCAGTCACCCTAATGTAGTTTTAACAATGAAAGGGGAAATTGAAGCCCTTGAACCTAAACTAGATCAAGGCTCATTGTTTGGATGTAAACGCAATCCAAAAAATAAAAACCCGTTATCAGAATGGTATTTCGACAAAAAACTCGGTTCTCATATTTGTAACCACGAAACTCGCGGCCACATTGATAGTGATCTAGCTAGATATCTATTTTGCAGTAGCTGGGGGAAAACTTACGAAAAAGAAAACCAGTTTGCCAGTCCTAAAAGCCATGACTTCCCGCACTCACTAATACCAGCGCATAAAAGTTTTAGTTCGGGTAAGTTCGCTGATAGGTTTAGAGTTCAATTGAGAGGAAAGCCCGCGACAACTATAACGAGCCATATATCAAAAGATGGCCATTACTACATACACCCAGACCCGAAACAATGCAGAAGTCTAACTGTTAGGGAAGCAGCACGAATCCAGACATTCCCTGATAATTATTTTTTTGTCGGAACAAGAACACAACAATATGTACAGGTTGGGAATGCAGTTCCACCATTGTTAGCACATCATATAGCCAAGCTAGCTATGAATATTCTAGAGTTATAGTGCGGCGGGATAAAACTCCCGCCGACCATTTTCACTATTTGATTAATGTACTCTTTCGAGAATTGAAAGCCTTGACTAAGGCTAATTCATGGCATGTATATTTGAGGGCTTGTAATAAATCACTCTCTGTATTTATGCTTCCAGACAAACGCAGATAAACACCATAACTATCTACTTCAAATCGGAAATCATTTGGCAATGCTGACTGTACTTGTAGTAAGTCAATACCAATTTTTCCTTTATACTTTGAGTTTTTCTCATCGCCGCGTAAGTCTATAAGCAAAAAGTAAAGCAATCCGTCGCTTTTTTCTATAAGTTCAGCTTTAAAACCTGTATTCGGGACGATTCCTTCAATAGAGTAAACTCTATCCCCTTGAAATCGCTCACCTAGTTCTTTGACAAACGAAACATCAGAGATGTTTAATTTGCTTGTGTACTCATCTTCTAAGTTAACCTGATTGCTTAATAGTTGAGTCTCTTCTTGTTGGTTTACAATGTCACCAAATGATATGAGACTAGGTAATTCGTCATTGTATAGAGCAGCATTAAGATCTTGAACAAATGCGCGTCCGTCACCCAAATCAGCTCGTTCTTCGTAATTTAATAAACTGTACCCAGCTCTCAGAAGAACCAGCTTTTTAGCTGTGAGGAAGACCTTGTCACCAATTCTGTCTCCAAAACTATCTTTGATCGCGATTAAGTTACTCAATTCAGGGTTTAACAATACGAGAATAATTGCTCTCAAAATAGCTGAGCCATCGTCATCAAGTGGAATTGTCAATTCACCACTACCAGAAAACAACTCGTTAGCTTTCACTTCCCAGACCTGAAATTTATCTTCTCGTTTGGTATCTTCGCTAACTCGTTCATGAAGTGTGTTAAGAATAAACTCAATATTCCACCCCATATCTAAGCTATTTTCAAAGCATAAGTTAATAAAAACGTATAGGATTTCTACTTCGTCAGTTTTCAAAAGTATGCTTGGATCAAATAACGAAAGGAGTAGCTCTTTCTGACTTTGTTCTTTCGCAAATAAATCTATTAGTTCAGAAACGGTTGTGGCTTCATCTTTAATCTTATCGAAGGTTAATGCCATTACACCATCATTAAGAACCAAATTTGATTTTTGTGTAGGATTTACTGGCTTTTCTATTTGAAAATTCGCATAAGATTGATCAAAGGCTTGCTTAGTTAGCACCATACAATTCAATGAGGTTACATCAAAATTTTCATAGCTTCTCTCTAGAAACTGTTCATGAGCATCATTTGAGTTAAAGATGACACGCTCCAGAGCAGAAAATGAGTAAGCTTGTTTTTTTTGTATATTTTGCCCCAGTTCCAAAATGATTAAGTCGTCTGAAAAAGCCCCCGAATGTGTAAATTTGCGAGCTGCCTCTGCACTGAGTAGGCTTTCGCTATCAAAAGTGCAGCACCATGAATCCAAAACAACTTCATACGGAAGAGCAAAACGAGTAAATAATTTTCGTTGAATAACTAGATAAGAAAAATCTGTTTTCAAATTGTTCGTTGTCATTATAATTCTCGATATTCCATCAATCCTGAACTAGCACTTGGTAAGTGCTTCAACACCGGTGCTTGTGACACCCCTTCTTTAACATACATCAATACTAACTCAGATCTTGCGCGAGAACACATTACATACATATTCATATTGAAAGTAGTTAGATCCGAGTCATTAAATGAGAAATTTTGTAAGTCTGGAACGAAAACAGTATCAAATTCAAGGCCTTTACAACTTCTTCTATTCAAAATAGTTATAACACCTTGTGTATCAAACTTTAGTTCCTCACTACTTAGAGGCTTAGAACTAGAGTAATGTTGAACATGGTAAGTTGGTAATAATTCAGAGAGTTTATCTAGATAGAACTCTCTATCTGCATCTGAATCAACTATGACGGCTACTTCTTGTGCTCCACGAAATTGCAGGTAGTTGCGGATATATTCCACTTGCGTTTCCTGTTCTTTAACAGAAATGAACTTAGGTAAACCGCCTGATTTATCCGGTGATTCAGGAACCCCTGTCGAAAGCCCCGTATAAAAGTGCTTGGCCAATTCAGCTATAGGCTTAGTATTTCGAAAGTTTTTTGTAAGGCGGAATTCTCGATCGGCCTTAATTTTTAAGTTATGTCGAATATCCTCAAGAGATGAATTATGGCCTTCCTGAAGGCGTTGATTTTCATCTGCTAATATCGTGATTCCACCATACTCCATAGAGCGCCCTGCCCCACGTAAAAATTTAAACGTTTCTGGTGAGAAATCTTGCGCTTCATCAATGATCAAATGCCCCCAATCAATGACAACTTCTTCATCCAGCTCAGCATATTGATCCAACATAGTTTCCCAATCATAGATCCATCTGTCTAGCTCAGGGGGCTCAAAATTAAACCTTGGGTCTATCCATTTCTGAAACTTCTCCGGGGTCTGATTTACCTGCTCTTGAGTTACCCACCACTTTCTCTCGGCGGGATCATATCGAGCTCCTGCACTTTTTACCTGTTCCTTTTCATCAAAGGTACACTGAAGGTAAATTTTATCGGCATTCGGTGATTGTTCTTGAGAAACAAATTCAGGCCACTTCATAAATTTCATAGGCTCTAATTCATAGGCTTCTCTGGATACATACCATTTTTTAACCTTACCATCCCAACGTCCACCAACAGACTTTACTTCCTCTTTATCTGAGAAGGGGCTGTTCAAGTACACCTTTGACGGTTTGGGCGGCTCAACAATAAAGTCAATTTCAGATTCTTGTATGATTTTGTGCTTTCGCCACCATTCGGGCAGCCAACTGTGCATTGTTTTTGAAACAACATTACCTTCGATTTCTCTAGCTACATTTTCGGTATAACGCCTCAAGACGCGGTTATACATAAGAACAGTAACCTCTGTCTTTTTCTTAGCTAAAGCTTGAGCGCGTAAAAAAGCAATTACAGTTTTTCCGGTACCAGGCGGACCACTCACTAGTACATTACCGATTATTGGTGCATCTTCAAAAACATCTTGTTGCTCCTCGCTTATCTGACGAGCATTGGGCATACGCATTAGCTAAATACCTCGTTTAATTTTCTCATAATTAGACTAAATAGCCCTTGTTCGCTCTCATCACCTATCAAGAGCTTACGATCTAAAAGAAGGTTATTATTCTCACAACTAGTTTCAGATACTAAGGTACAAGAATGACATGCAGCTTTGTTCAACCCCATAACCCCCTGAGCCTCTAGTTCACTGCATACTGGATCATTTGAACACCAATTGGCAGTTTCAAGGGCAGCAATAATCGCAGGGAAGAGTCGAATTGGCTCTCCCTGCTGTACGAGGCCACCTAAACTTCCTTCGGAATCTCCATCAGCTGTATAGATTAATATCCCCGACTGCCCTTCATCTGCGTATATTCGTTCTCTAAGAGATCCGCTGGAATATCCACTTTCGAAGCTCAGTTGACGAATAATCAAATGTGCAAAAGTGTGAAGAGCAATAAACTTAGCTGTAGGTTCAGGTAAATAGGTCGACGTCACTCCCGCATAACGCTTCTCTACCGAATCAATTCTTGGTTTAACAAACGTAGTCGATTGATATTCCCAGCTTTCAAGAGATCTTTGATCAAACTCTATAAATATACCTTCACCAAAAACCTCACATGCTGGCAACCATGTTTTTTGTCCTTCGGCTGATTTCATCAAGACAGGGTTGTCGTCAGGCTTGATTCTTTCAAAGCCACAAAAAGCACGAACTTCCCTAAGCTTGTCGACTAGCACGACTTTCTTGATGTATTCCTCAAAACCAAAAGACTCAGAGTCTGTGAATTGCGCTGTACGTGTTACAAAGTTTTCGTTTTGCTTTTCAGCAATATTACTATTGCTTAGCACGTCCCATTCAGCTAACCGAAGCTCTTTATCATCTGGAATCTTGAACTCGCGTTTAGGCTCTCCACCTGATTCAACTGCTTGAAGTATTTCTTCAACAGAAAAGCCAAAATCATCAGAAAGGTCTTCAGCACAACTTTTAGCACGATTTAGTCTACCCCTTTCAAGAGCTCTCAACAGGTCTTGATAATCCTCAGTGCCATTTACTGCCGCAATGATTGGGTTACCTTTAGATGATGAGTCATAAGGGATATCTAATGCTGAACGAATAATTGGATAATAGAGATTACTAGCACCTCTTTGCAGAACACTTAAGGGCTCTTTACAATTTCTACTATAATCCTCGTTGTATTCCCAAGGCTGTTTATCTGAACAATGAACGTTCAAAGCTCCCTCATGCATGATGCTACCAAGAGAGTTCGTTGCACCACAGTTTTTACAGTGAATTTCTAGTGCATCTAAGCCACTGCCCTTTTTACTATTTGAATAAAAATACAATTGTTCTTTTGGCAACGGGCATGAGTGTTTTTGATTTTGATGAGCCCATCGATCCCATGGTACATCCTGCAGATGTCCGTGATTACATGCAGCAACGAAACGCATTGGAACTAAGGTTTTCTCCTTACATACGCTATTATCACAAGCTGGGGCACCTTTTTCATTCACCATTCCTTCGCGAGTCCAACGTTTCAAACGTCTACATCTTGGGCAAAACATCCAAGCAGGAAATCTATGAGTCATAAGTGCATTGTTCTTATGCACTTTCTCCCAGCGAGTTTTCAATATGGGTGGTTTCTTCAAGGCCCAAACACCAGCTTCTTTTGTAAGGCGATCTAACTTAATCTCGTCAAGGTTAACCGGCCAATGATCAATACCCATCAAAATTAGTGATTCATCACCAATATCAATAATCGAACCTGGTCCGAAGGGGCTTATTAGCTGCGAACTACGATAGCTACGATTAGAGTCAGACATTCGATTCTCCACGAACTAGGATATGGGTTTCGGTATCAACACTTCGCATGGAATTGAGTGTGTTCCACGCCTCATTGTTACTGTTATTTGCATCAAACGGCTTAAATAACGCTTTGTATTGCTTCCCTGCACCACCAGCTTCATAAAGGTTAATTGGTGACTCACCACAAGTCGCTTTTTCATGCCACTTATCAATCACATCACTTAAATAATCGAACACTTTATTCCTTTCTGATTCATCCATACCAAGCATTGAGTCTCCAATTCGTTGCTCAAAGATAGATCTCAACTTTTTAAATATATCGGACTCTTTATCGAAAAATTTCGCACTTTTATTATCTTTCAGGTGTCCACTCATGCGAACTAAAGCAATTAGAGATGCATGCAGAGCTCTTTCAACGGCAGGCATCGCCCAAGGAGTCACGCTAGTTGGCTCGACATAACGGTATAAGGCTTGGTGGTAGCTTCTAAAAGACTCATAATGCGACCTATCTCTGGGCTTAGTCGCTGAATATTGTGTAAACACGATACCTGGCGGGCGAGATTTCTTACGTCCAACTCTACTTGAAGCTTGAATGTACTCAGCTGTCGCTTTTGGTTGACCTGCGATAAGCATCATGCCTAAACGTCCGATATCCACACCTACAGAAATCATATTTGTACAAGGGAGTACGTCCACGACCTCCTCACTAGATGTCTTTTCTATTTCTAACTTAGCTAGAATTTCTGGAATTCGAGGGCCTTTAACATTGGCACTGAGCTCTTCCACAGATTGAATATCTCTTGGTTCCGCACCTTCATTGGCAATAACCCCTATACGAGCTGGAATATCATCTCGTGCAAGCGTCATTGTTTTACCAAGCTCTCTTCTTGAATTGTGATAGATTGGTAAGGTCCAGTAGCTATCCAATATGATATCCGCAAAACCTAATTGTTGTGGCGACTGCAAAAGCGCTGCTCCCAATTGCACCAACCCCGTTTGTCCAGTTTGCCCCGCAGGCATTACCCCGACGTAAAGTCGCCCTGGGTTTTCACAGTCCTCTTTAGAAAAAAAAGAATCTGCTTCATCAGTACCAGACGGTGGGAAAATAGCTACGTTTCGACCAAACAATCTATTCACTTGCTGACCAGCACTACGAATTGTTGCCGTCGCGGCTATAACCTTAGGCTTGTGAGCTAGGCTCTGAATAATACTATCGAAGCCTGCTTCATAGATTCCGGCAATGGTACCCAGCGGGCCCGAAATAAGATGAAGCTCGTCCTGAATAATCAGACTTGGCGGCCGAACACCGTTCTTACCAAAAAATGCCGAAGCTTCAGCCTTCCAAGTCAATCGTGCAAATTTATCGATAGTACCAATTAGTAAACTTGGTGGGCTTTCGTACAGCCCATCATCGACTACTTGAATTGGAAGATGGTTATGAAACTCGCAAGCCTGTGAAGGACAAGTAAACTCAAACTTCGAATATGGATTACAATTAACACCGTAGTCAGTTATGTTTTCTGAATGCCTTTTGGGAAATATTGATGTACCACACCAAGGGCACACTTGTAACTGAAAAGGATTCTCTGGCTCATCAGCTTCTCGCTGCTTCTTAAAAGATTCATGTGCATCTTTAAAGCTATTAGGGGCACTTGCGGAACCAACCCACAGGCCTAGACTAAATTTTTCCGCCCCCAGTAATTCTTGTTGTTCCTGACGAAGCACTTCTAAAGCACAAATTAAGCTACCAGCACGCTGAAACTGCTGTGAGGTTAATAGTCTCAAGGTATAGCGTTTTATCACAGAAGTGCCCCCCCCCTTAGAACCAAACTTTAGACGGCGGTAAATCATCTCCCAAGCAGCAACTGCAAGGTAAGCTTCTGTTTTACCGCCACCAGTTGGGAACCATAAAAGGTCTACATCATCATGTGATTCAGAAAACTTGCCTGAATCGTCAGGAATCAATGACTCAAGTACAAGTAACTGGAAAGCTAATTGGAACGGTCGCCAATTAAAATCACGAACCTTATCAGCCGAAGAATAATCTGGAGTTAGGTAGCCCCAGTCTCTTTTCTTCGCAGAACCGGAAAAGTCAGAACTGGAGTGGATCATCTGCATTAGCATAGCTTTATTAGCAATCCTAAAAGCATGCATCGCTGCTGGATCTCTTTCTAATAACTGGATTCCAGAAAGCATTCTTTGTGATGCTATCTTAAGCCTTGAAAGAACTCTTGTTTTGGCTTCGCTGTATTGCGTATCTAAAACTTCATCTTCAAGCTCACTGACCCAACGAGAATATGCATTGATTAGAGTTCTAAAATTTTCACACAACTCTTTACCACCAACTGATTCAACATTTGCTATTCGATGAATGTTTAACATTTCATCCGTAAGTTCTGGAAACTTATCTTTATCTAAGTCAGTAGTAAAACCCTTAACTTCATGACTTGGCATTACATCTGTATGCAGTTCGTATGGAACGCGTTCCGAGTCTGCATTTTTCCAACATACAGCCACGCCATGCCCAACTCCCCACGGAACTCGATTTCTATAGGTAAGCGCTAGGTCTTTTTGCTCATCATCAAGTTTAAATCTATCGCTACTTGGATATTCTGCGAACTTTCCCTCTAAAACCGTGGCGGAAATTTGGCATTGAAAAAAGCAATCCTTGGGATCAAGTTTTTCACCAGATTTAGTCTGGTTAGATAGCGCGATTGTCACTATTTTACCCGTAACATACGGTCTAATCGCAACATCGATACGAGCGTTATCACAAAAGATCGGAATTGAATCTCGACTTCCATTTCTAAGATCTAACGTAAATGTGAAATCTAAGGGTTTGCGCTTCCAAGTAGATTGCTGGTCTCGAGTGTAGTTTGCAGCAAAAACAGTCACTTCGAGTACAGTGGAACTTTGAGCTGCAAATGACATAGCCATTGAAGAAGGCTTAAAATCATTACTCAGCGCTTCAGTCGTTGATTCCTCATCTTGAGATTCATCAGACTCATCACGGGATGCCGCTGGAGGAAAAAGAGTTCCGGAAAGGTATCGCTTATGAGGAGCATCTTTGATTTCCTCTTCCTCTCCGTGAACAGGACCTACGAGTTGAGATTTCACATACTCAAGTAAGCTCTCACGCGCTTCGATAAATTCTTGAGGTAACATCTTTTTCCTTGTTAAATTAGAGTCGTATTACTTTAAAATTTTATCCGACTTCAGTGACCTAAAATGCGATTCAAAACAATATATTCAAACTATTTTATATAAAACTGTAATTTACAGCTTAAAGTCAACTTAGTTAAATTACTTTTGCACCTCTTACATCCAACATAATTCTCCTATTCTCTAACTAGTTACGTTTGCTTACTTTGTTTCGCTAGCGCTTATTGTTTTCGGGAGAAAATCGTGACTAGCTAACTATACCAATCACCGAGCCATATGCGGTTTAAGGTCAAGCAAACAAAAACAAGTCAATATTTATACTCGCTTGTTTAGAATTGAGAAACATAAAAAAAGAGGGAAAAGAGGTTACTTTACTGATTAAAAGTAGGGTGAATAGTTTGTGATGATAAAGCTCTATGCAACAGTAGATTACATGAGAAAGTATGAACTACAGAAATCTACATCTGTATTGAAGGGAATAGACCCTATCTGGCAGGGTAGTTGTCACTGTTAAAATTTAACCAGTTTGGGCGATAA